>NZ_JZIR02000071.1:0-90047 GCF_000961955.2 Hymenobacter sp. AT01-02 | reverse complement strand
CTTCTCATATGAGAAGGGCTTTTTTGTGTGCAAACTACCTGTTCAACAGGTACTAACGACCTAGGCGATAAAGGAAGTTGAATCGGATGACCGGCTGGCTATACGGCGACAGAGAGTTGCCGTACCGGTCCACCCCGTCGTTGAAGTTGTAGAGCAGCAAGATGTCGGCGGCAATACGTTCCCCTAACTCTTGGCGGTAGCCTATACCAGCTAGTGGGGTTTGGTAAGTACGATTTACCTTTATAATCTCCACTTGCTGCGCACTTATTACGCGTTCAGCATACGCTTGAGCATTGGTTACCTCATACTCCAAGTGAACCAAGAACTGGTCGATTACTCGGTACTGAGCAAAAGCCTTGATTCCCAGGCTGTGCAGGCTTAAGCTAGAGGGGTAGCCATACTGCCGTATGTCGTCTGGGAATGAGTAATGATTGTAGATGTAGCTCAGGCCGGGGCCGATAGCAAACCGATCCGTAACCTGATAACCAATGGCCGGTCCAATGCTAGCATTAAACAGTCCAGCGCCGCTGATGCTGCTGTAGCCCAAGCCAAAGTTGCTGTACACAAACCACTTGCGTAGAGGTGGTGGTGGTGCAGCAACTCCCGGCCGATCCGGCAAGTCGAGGCCGGATGGGCGGTTGGGGTCGTAGCCTTGGTTGGGCTGAGGAGCCGGTACCGATGGAGCGGGGGCTGGCGTGTAAACCGGCGCGGGCGTAGGCGTAGCGGCTGGTCGGGGTGCCGACGCGGGCACCGTTGAGCCGGGAGGTGCCGTATTAAGCTGAGGCTTCACGGTACGGGTAGTATCCGTACCCTGTGCCTTTGAGGCCGGAGCCCAGCGCAAGCCCGCTCCGCCTAAAGCCAGTAAAAACAACAGTCGTTTCATATCCCCGCTACAACGCTATTAGGAAACTAGTTGGTACATGCGCTGGCGTTGCGCTTTAATGTTTTCATCGGCCAAATATTCCTCGTAGCTCATCCGGCGGTCGATGATGCCGTCGGGCGTGAGCTCAATGATGCGGTTAGCTACCGTTTCCACTACTTGTAAGTCGTGAGAAGCGAATAGCAGGGTGCCAGTAAAGTCGCGCAACGAGTTGTTGAGGGCTGTGATGCTTTCAAGGTCGAGGTGGTTCGTCGGATCGTCGAGGACCAAAACGTTGCCGCCTTCCATCATCATCTTTGATAACATGCAGCGTACTTTTTCACCTCCGCTTAGCACGTTGGATTTCTTCTGCGACTCTTCGCCTGAGAATAGCATCCGTCCCAGGAACCCCCGAATGAACGACTCGTCCTTTTCCGTGCTGTACTGACGTAGCCAGTCAACCAGGTTCAAATCAGTATTGAAGAACTCGGTGTTTTCCTTGGGGAAGTAGCTCGGCGTAATGGTAGTGCCCCATTTGAAGTCGCCTGAGTCGGCCTTCGCTTCGTTAAATAGAATATCGAAGAGGAGGGAAGCGGCCCGGTCGTCGCGGCTGATGATGGCTACCTTATCTTTCTTATCGAGGGAGAAAGAAACATTGCGGAAGATGGTTTGGCCATCCACCGACTTGCTCAGGTTCTCCACCGTCAGCAACTGGTTGCCAGCCTCGCGCTCCGACTTAAAGGCGATGTAGGGGTACTTGCGGGAGGACGGTTTGATTTCTTCCAGGGTGAGCTTTTGCAGCAGCTTCTGACGCGAAGTAGCCTGCTTGCTCTTCGAGGCGTTGGCTGAGAAGCGGCGCACAAATTCTTCCAGTTCCTTGCGCTTATCTTCCGTCTTCTTGTTTACCTCCTGGCGCTGGCGCAAGGCCAACTGCGACGACTCGTACCAGAACGAGTAGTTGCCGGGGTACATCGTGATTTTCGAGAAGTCCAAGTCGGCCATGTAGTTACACACCGCATCTAAGAAGTGGCGGTCGTGGCTTACTACAATTACCGTGTTCTGGAAGGAGTCAAGGAAGTTTTCCAGCCAGAGTACCGTTTCGGCATCCAAGCCGTTAGTTGGTTCGTCGAGGAGTAGAACGTCGGGGTTGCCGAACAGAGCTTGCGCTAGCAGTACCCGCACCTTGTCGGATGTACCTAGGTCGCCCATTTGGGTGTAGTGCTTATCTTCCGAGATGCCCAGACCAGAGAGCAGCTCGGCAGCTTCGTACTCCGCATTCCAGCCTTCCAGGTCAGCAAACTCGCCTTCTAGGGCCGCAGCTCGCTCACCATCGGCATCCGAGAAATCAGCCTTGGCGTAGAGCGCGTCTTTTTCCTCCATCACCTTCCACAGGCGCTGGTGGCCCATAATCACGGTTTGAAGTACTGGATACTGGTCGTGAGCAAACTGGTCCTGCTTCAAAACCGACAAACGGGCGCCCTTGGGCATGTCTACTGAGCCAGTGTTTGCCTCAATCTCCCCCGAAAGGATTTTTAGGAACGTGGATTTACCGGCGCCGTTGGCCCCAATAAGACCATACACGTTGCCCGGCATGAACTTAATGGTAACGTCTTCAAACAAGATGCGCTTGCCGTAGCGCAGGCTTACGTTGGAGGTGCTGATCATAAATGACTAAGTGCGGAGAAACACGTGAAGGAGTGCCCGGGCGTGAACACCCCTGAGCAACATGCAAAAGTACGTAAAATGGCCCGCCTACTTTGTTAGACTACTAAAAAAGCAAGCAGACCATACTTTTAAGGCTAAAAAAATGGGCTGTTAGCACAACCCCTTGCCGGACAATACGGTATAAAAAAACAGCTGGTGCCGGAGAAGTGGTCGGGTTGATAACAAATGCTGCCTGCCACGTAGTTCCGCCGGATAACCAGGCCCTTAACAACCCACCAACCACATCTTCTGACTTTTCTTTGTTCTATGACTAACGCACGTATTACTCCCGAAACCAATGGGGTCCGCTATGGTCTGTTTGCCGCTGCTGGCATGATAGTGTACTTTCTCATTGCCTCTCTAACAGGTCTGACCGACCGCATTGAGTTCAGCTTTCTGAATGGGGTTATTCTGGCCGTCGGCATCTGCTTTGCCATTGCCAATTTTAAGCGCTACTGCCAAGATCGTATGCCGTACTTGCAAGGGTTTGGCACTGGTATTATTACTGCTATTGTAGCTTCTGTCGTGTTCGGCATCTTCTTCGTAGTGTATGCCGGGCTGTTAAACCCAAAAATCATGCAGAATATCCGTACCTGGGACCGTCTAGGCTTCGATTTGTCTATTACGGTAGCCGTACTAGCTATTCTGCTGCAAGGTGCCATGGCTGGCGTAATTATTTCGTTGGTAGCTATGCAGTACTACAAGAGCCCTGATCACAAGCCTATTACAGGCATTGAATAAGCTTCTCCACAGCCAAATGAGCCACGTTCTAGCACAGAGCGTGGCTTTTTTGTTGGTAAATCACAACAACACTTAAATATTCCAATAAAAACATAGACTTTATTTCGTTTACCTGTTGTTTCTATATTGAAATCAATATAAGTTTGTATTAAATAAAGTGACAAGCAGCGGAATTGTTCCGCTTGTCCCTGTGTTTGATGCTTCAATTACTGGACCTCCTGCACCTTTAGTTAGTATAATGAAATCCTTGTTTTTGGCCTTCGCGATGATGTTGGGAGTAGCAGTTAGTGCTACTGCGCAAATGAAGGATAGTCAGTCGGAGCGGATGGGCTCTCTCGATCCTTCGCCGGAGCGGGTAGAGGCTATGACTCGTCAGATGAGCAGTCAGCTTAAGCTCTCGGAAGCGCAGGTCGTCCGTCTGCGTGCCGTAAATAAGATCAAGCTAGCCCGGGTAGACGAAATCAAGTGGGACTATTACCAAGATCCGGCAACTCGTAATAGCAAAATGATGGAGCTGGAAGCGCAGTACGAATCGGAGTGTGGCCGCATCCTTACTCCCACCCAGTTGAGCATGCTTCAGGAAGAAAACAAGCGTGATGCAGTACCAACGTCTCCTACTACCAATGATGGGGGCGTAGGATAACTGATAGCACTTATAAGCCTACACCAAAGAAAGAGGCCACCCAACATTGGGTGGCCTCTTTCTTTGGTGTAGGCTTGCTCGATATTACCCTAATAGGGTACCTACTTAGGGCGCTACAGTACTAACCGGGAACTGAGCTTCTGTGATGGTACCGGTAGCCCCAAACCGCAACACAACGCGGCCACCGGCTGCCCTTGGGTGCCCTTTCACACACTGCGGGCCGGTAGCCGTGTAGTAGATATAGATCTTCTCACTTTGTTCGCTCAGTTCTTCCTCGTCTGGGTGGCCTAGCAGAGCATCTACGTCGCTGATGCGGGCTCCGTACAGTTGCTCACGGTATTTGGTGAGTGAAGGGAGGAGGACTGCCCGCCGGCTTGTGCAACCATAGGGGTCCTTGCGCCAAGCCGAGCCATCAAATTCTGGCATCTCGGGAAGGGCGTGCCCGCAAGAGGCTACTAGGAGGCCGATAGCAAGATATGCAGGAAAGCGACGAAGGAACATAGACGAAAAAGTAAATGAATAGCCGCCTTACGCAGGTGGATATATGGCACAAAACTACTAGTTTTGGTGTCCCACAGGTATATTGGAAGTTAATTAGCCATCTGCTCACGTTGTTTCAACTAGTTTCGTCGATGACTTTTTTGCCGACTACTACTGCCGGTTTGCTACTGACGCTGTTTTCTTGGTTGCCACTAGCAAGCCTAGGCAAGACAGGTGGCGCACCTACTCCTCCCAGACTTTTGATTACGAACCCTGCTCTGCGCACTAGCTACATGGCCGCGTTTGAGCAGCACGTAATGACCACCTACATTCAAGCGGGGCTGGCTAGCTCAGGGCTATCCGTGCAGGTGTACCGGAAGGCTATGATTGGCTTCTACCATCTACAGCAGCGCGGTCTTACCAACCGGAACGAGACCACACTTACCGTGATTGACTTTAGCCGCTCCAGTAAGCAAAAGCGCCTGTGGGTGGTCGATGTGGATCAGGGCCGAGTTCTGTACCATACGCTGGTTGCGCACGGGAAGAATACCGGCGAAGAGTTTGCCCATACTTTCTCAAACCGCGAAGGCTCGGAGATGAGTAGCTTGGGGTTCTACCTCACTGGCAACACCTACCAAGGCAAGCACGGCTTGTCGTTGAAGTTGCAGGGTGTAGACGCGGGATACAATACCAATGCTGCCAGCCGCGCCGTAGTAGTGCATGGGGCCGAGTACGTGAGCGAAGAGTTTGTGCGGCAGCACGGCCGCTTGGGCCGCAGCCAGGGCTGCCCCGCCTTGCCCGTGCATCAATCCAGCGCTATCATTCAAACCATCAAGGGAGGCAGCGTAGTTTTTGCCAACGGCCCCCTGAACACGCACTACCAGTCCGACTGGTTGCAACTGGATGGCGCACTGCTGGCATTTGCTCGTAGCAAAGGGCTGAGCGGTAGCTAGCCACCAGCTTTCCGGATAAGGAAACAGGTAACGAGAACGGGCCCACCGAACACTGTTCGGTGGGCCCGTTCTCGTTGTCGCTGGGGAGGTAGGGCTAGGCCCGGTCGCCAGTGGTTTTCACAAGGTTGATGCCGGCGAAAAAGAAGATCAGGCCCACAACGAAAGGAACAAGGGAATTCATCTTGCTCAGGCCCAAACCACCAATTTGGAGGAAACCAAGAGCACCAGCAATAATGCCTAAGATGCCCAGGATAGTGAGGATGCTGCCGAACGTGCGTTTCTGGTTCATGGTGCAGAGAATGAAAAGCGTCAGAAGAAGGAGAGAGGAGTTCGTTGAAAACGGGGTTGGGCCTGATACGATAGTTGACGCAATTTGGGTGTGCCGGCTCTAGCAACCCTAGTGCAGGCTACGCGTTACAAGCCTTTGATGGGCCCTGGCTCGTCCGTGTCCGCACTTTTTACTCCCTATTCCCTTCAACCAATCATGCGAGGAAATCTTCGGTTCATCATTGCCCTGGTAATGGCGGCCTTCGCCTTTATCCCGTACTACTGCAACACCCAGAAAAATGAAGTAACTGGGGAAGTGCAGCACGTAGATATGTCGGCCGACCAGGAAATAGCCCTGGGCTTACAGGCCGCCCCACAAATGGCCCAGCAATACGGTGGCATCCACCCCGACAAACAAGCGGGAGCCGCCGTAGAGCGCATTGGGCAGCAAATTGTGCGCAGCACGAAAGCAGGCCAAACACCCTACCGCTTTCAGTTTCACTTATTAGCCGACGAAAACACAATCAACGCGTTTGCCTTGCCCGGCGGACAGGTGTTTATTACGGCTGGCTTGCTGAAGAACCTAAAAACAGAAGGCCAAGTAGCCGGCGTGCTGGCCCATGAAATAGGCCACGTAGTAGCTCGTCACTCGGCCGAGCAAGTAGCAAAGTCGCGCCTAACAAGCGGTTTGACCGGTGCCGCCGCCATTGGCCTGTATGATCCAGATAGACCGGCTACGATGGCTAGTGCTGCCGCTGCCGCTATGGTAGGCAAACTGCTCACGTTGCGCTACGGCCGCGAAGACGAGCTAGAAGCCGATCGACTGGCCGTTGACTTCACCCCCGCCGCTGGTTTTGACCCCCGCTCTATGATTCAGGTAATGGAGATTTTGGACCGTGAAAATCACGGGAGCAAGCCACCCGAGTTCTTGAGCACTCACCCCAACCCAGGCAACCGCATTACGGAACTGGAGCGGGACATTGCTTCTGACTTCCCTCAGGGGCTACCCGCCGGGCTCAAGCCTTAACCTTCAGTAGTACCCATAGCGTGGCCGGCCAATTGGCCGGCCACGTTGCATTTATCCCCTTCTCACCCGAGTAAGTGCGTCGAAACAGCGCCTTACCCTACTTGCCCCTCATGCCTACTCCTATGCCCAACACCCTGCGTCATCTGCTATTTGTGCTGAACCCGATTTCTGGTGACATCAACAAGGATAATCTGGAAGATACCGTCACTGCGTACTGCAAGGAGCGAGGACGCGCCGCCGCCTTCTACCACACTACCGGCGACGCTGATCTGGAGCACCTGCGCGCCCACTTGGCTACCCACGCTTACGACGCCGTGTTTGCGGCCGGGGGCGACGGCACCGTGAGCTTAGTAGCCGAGGCGCTAGCCGGCGGAGAAGTTCCCTTGGGTATTTTGCCGCTAGGCTCAGGCAATGGGTTATCCAAAGACCTCGGGATTCCGCAGGATGTAGAGGCCGCATTGCGCTTAACCTGGGACTATGAACTGCGCCTTTTGGATACGTTGCGGGTAGGTGGGCGCTTCGCCGCTCACCTGGCCGATTTGGGTTTCAACGCCTTAATTGTGGAGCGCTACGACCAGGGCGAAGCCCGCGGACCCGCCGCCTACGTGCGAGTAGCTACTCAAGAATATTTGGGCTACCAACCAGCCACCTACCACATCGAAACAGATGAGGAAACCTGGGAGGGGCCAGCCTTTATGCTCACCATTGCAAATGCTAACACCTTCGGTAGTAACGTCATTATCAATCCTGATAGCCGGATGGACGACGGGCAGTTTGAACTGTGTATCATCGAGCCATTCCCGAACACGGCTACGCCCGGCATTCTGTATCGGCTCTATACAAATGGCTTCGATGATTCTGACTACACGCGGCGGCTCTGCTGCCGCAAGGCCCGGATTTCGGTGCCGGGAGCTACGGAAGTGTTAGTCCAAATCGACGGCGAACCGTGCCACTTGCCATCCCCCGTAGAGGTAGAAATTGACGTGCGCAATTTGCGGGTACTGGCCCCAACTTCAGCCCCGGCCGCCAAGTAACAGCCGGGCCTTCCTTACCCAACGTGGCGAGCAAAAGAGGCCAGCAACGACGTAGATACCGGCGAAGAAACGGGAGCAGGGTGTAAACGAAGGCGAAACACCTCGGCCGCTGGCGCCAAGGAACCCGCTACTGCTGGTTCGAGTGTGCGCAGCCACGTGTCGCCTGTTTCATAAAAGTCGAGGCTGAAGAAGCCTTTCTGCTCATGAACAAACGTCGCGCGGCCGCCTTTCTGCACGAAAGCGGTTTTGCTACCTGAGCCACTTACCAAATAGTGCCCTGCACGATGGTGGAAGTACTGAAGATTATGGTCGTGGCCGGCCGCGTAGATTACGTTCGGGAATTCCTGTAATACTCGCAGCATGCGGCGGCGCATCTTGCGGTAGCGCGGGTGCGACATATCCTCGGCTGCTCCTACCAGCTTGCGGTACAGAGGCAGCAAGGAGCCAATAATGGGCAACGGCACATACGCCCGCTTATGCACCGTAGTCAGTGGAAACACGTGTTGCTTGGCCGTAAACTTGCCTCCGTGCAAGGCATTGGAGTACAGTGGGTGGTGGCCTGTTACCACAACGCGCTGGTGGCGGTTGGCCGCCAGCACCTCCCGTAACTGCCGAAACGCTTCCTTGGAGTTTCCGGTGGGGCGGGCACCGCGCTGTACCCACCATTGCGTGTTCATCACTACCAGCAGTACCCCCTCGGTGAGCTGCAACGTGACGGGGCCGGGTGTACCGCCCGCTGGCAGGTAGTGAGCCGTGGGTAAATACTCGTGCACGTAAGTTTCCTGCCGGCGCAGGTACTCCCAGCCGTCGGGGCGACCTTTGTGCCAGTCGTGGTTGCCACTGAGTAGTACCACGCGGCCTTGGAAGCGTCCTAGCACATCGAGTAGCGTATTAAAACGGGCCTCGGCTGCCCCTCGACCGGGGTGGTGGGTAGCAGGTAAGCCAATGGGATACACATTGTCGCCCAGGATAACAACGGTGCCGGCCGGACCGGTTTGATTTTGCCAGCTTTCCAGCAAATTCAGAATAGGGTCCGTACCGTCGGTAGCCACGGCGCCCGGGTCTCCGAGGAGCGCTACCCGGTGCACCGGAGTCAAGGCCGGATCGGGTTCATGCTGAGGCCAGTCGAGGTAAGCGGGGTCTACGTATGGGCGGCGTCGGTACTGGCGCTCCTGCCAGAAGCGCCACGCTAGCCATACCGCCATAACAGCAGCAACTGCCAGCACTAGGTATAGTAGAAAAGACGAGGTAGACACAAGAAGCAGGATTGAGCTGGCTATACGTAGAAAACCGATGTTCGGGAGGAGTGGCGAAACTAGAAGAACTCTACTTGGGCCCTCATCGCCTAATACATGCCATACGTACTACTCTAACCCAACTACCCGCCTGGGAGTGCCTTTTCCTGCCGGCGCACACAGAGCAAAGCATTCAACGTACTCTTGTAAGCTTCCCTTGTTGCTAACTGCATTACAAATAAGTAATCTGAGAGCATAGTAGGGCTCTTTGCCTAGCGCATTCCGTTTTCCTATGCCTCGGTGTACCCAGTAAAACCCATGAGAATTGCGGCCTCCTTGCACAGGCAGCACTACACGCCAGGGGTGGGGCAGGACTTGCTAAAAAGTGGGGCCACATAGGCAGCGCCCGTTGTGGCGCGGGCGGCTAAAAGTTTGGCGGGGTCAGGTTTTTGAAATGGCCATTTAGGCGCACCCGGTCTTTCAAGCGTTCCGTTTCCAGCAGCACGGGAAGGATGTGCTCTAGGTGACCAAGTACTTGGCGCTGCCGCGCCGTTTCCGTAGTAGCTTCGAGTAACTGATACTCTTGCTCGGTACTCAGCCCCAGGTTGTGCGCAATATCGTACACGCGGAAGTTAGGAGGTAGCTCCGTGAACAAGCGGCGCAGCCCCAGCACATCGTAAAGCTGCTGCACTTGCTCCCGAATTTGGGTGTGCTGCCGCGGGTCACCAACGGAATCATCGGGTAGGTCCGTGACTTGGGCGCCGGCGTATAGCTTCCCTGGTGCTTCCCGGAAAAGCTCCTCAATGCGAAATACGCCTACTGCTTTCGTCCGGATGTCCATCTCCCCATTCTCATACGTCTTTTCCACGCTGAGCAGGCGCATTTCGGTGCCCAGTGTGCTGACGGCGTTATTAATGTAGGGCGGAATACCGAAAGTGATACCCTTCTCTATGCAGTCGTGGATGAGCTGACGGTAGCGCGGCTCAAAAATGTGCAGGTTTAGCTTCTCGCCGGGAAATGCAACGAGATTTAGGGGAAACAGGGCCAGCAAACGTGTCATAGAAGCAGAGCGGTAGAGGATGGGAAAGTAGTAGAAAGAAGCCAGTATACGGTGCTGGCCGCTGAATTCCCCTACTTTTGCCCGGCCGCAGGTGCGGCGCAGGTAGTGAACGTAGTTTTAGCTGGTCGTGACCAAGTACGCACAACTTAGCCGCCGGGTAGGGCGGACGGCGCTGCAAGTAGTAGCGGCTCTATTTCTTATTTCTGTGGCCTGGGTGCTAGTATACCGCTGGGTGTCGCCCCCGGCTACGTGGCTGATGCTGGAGCGCCGGGCGCATGCTCCCGTTGGCAAAGGATACTATGGTATTCGGGAAGACCATCGGCGCATTAGCTACCAGTTCCGGTCCCTTGACGAAGTATCATCAAACCTGCCCCTAGCTATGGTGGCGGCCGAAGACCAGCGCTTTCTTATTCACCACGGGTTTGATGGCGACGCGCTTTGGCAGGCAGCTAAGTCAAATATGAGCGGGGGCAAGACGTTGCGTGGCGGAAGCACTATTTCCCAGCAGGTAGCCAAAAACGTGTTTCTGTGGCACGGCCGCAGCTACATACGCAAAGCTGCCGAGGCCTACTTCACGCTGCTCATTGAACTCTTCTGGGACAAGCGCCGCATCATGGAAATGTACCTCAACGTAGCGGAAATGGGGGACTGCATATTTGGGGTGGAGGCAGCCTCGCAGCAATACTTCCACAAGTCGGCCAACAAGCTCTCTTCCCAGGAAGCAGCTCTCCTGGCCGGAGTGCTGCCCAATCCCTTACGCTTCCGGGCTAGCAATCCTGGTCCCCAAGCCCGCGCCAAACAGCGTCGGGTACTCCGCAACATGCGCCGCTTAGGAGGCTCGGCCTATGTGCGCGAGCTAATGGAAGAGTAAAGCCAGACCCGTTGGTCGGGTTGGGTAGTACGTTGAGGAACGTATATATTGGCGGCCATGACACGATTTGCCTTTCCACTTGCCCTGAGCGGGCTACTGACGGCTTGCGCGCCCGCCGCCCAGCTACCGCCTACCAGCGCCATCCGCAGCGAAATTACCCAGGTGCTGAGCGCGCAAACCGCAGCCTGGAACCGTGGCGACGTGCAAACCTTCATGCAGGGCTACTGGCAAAACGACTCCTTAGTGTTTATTGGCAAGAGTGGCCTTACCTATGGATGGCAGCCTACCCTCGATAACTACCGCCGGAGCTACCCCAACAGCGCCGCCATGGGTCAGCTAGACTTTACGAAGCTGAGTATTCAGCCTTGAGTGCCGATGCGGCCCACGTGATTGGCCGTTGGCACTTGGCCCGGCCCACCGCCGGCGACTTGCAGGGACACTTTCTACTAGTGTTTCGTCGTATCAAAGGCCAGTGGGTCATTGTTGCCGATCATTCTAGCTAGCTGACACCCGAATAGAAATAAAACAGCCCAGGCTGCTCAGGTATGTTACCTAGGCAGCCTGGGCTGTTTTTCGGTAGGGGGTACCTACTTCATCACTGGCTGACCGGAGCCTTTGCCATCTAACTCGCCGTTGTCGTCGGGTTGTTCGTCTTTCTGCTTCTCGGCTTCTACAGCCGAAACAGCTTCTTGGAAAACAAGGCCTGCGCCGGCTGCGTGCTCGGCGGCTTGCACGGTGTCTTTCACCAGTAGCATTTCCACCTTGTCGGAGCGTAACTCCTCCGATACGCGCGCCACCATGGCCGAGCGCTCCGGCAAGTTCACGTCACGAATGTAAATGGCAAGGATGCGCCCAGGGTGGCGCCGCACTACCTCGCGATAAATGTTGGCATCCTCCTGACCCGAGTCGCCGATGAGCACGAAGGGCAGTTTAGGATAAGTGAGCAAGAGGTTGTCGATTTCCTTGAGCTTGTGGCCATGGTGGGCCGAAGCATCGCCCGCCTTTTTGCCGCCCAGTGCCATATCGCGCAGCAGTAACGGTCCGGGAGGAATATCGTTGAGGTTGAGAAAGTCTTCCAGCAGATCGTAGAGGTTCCAAGGCGAGCTGCTCACGTAGAAGAATGGGTTGTTACGCTTGCCGTTACGGCCTAGCTGTAGCTGGCGGTAAAACTCAGCTACTCCCTTAAAGGCAGGCGCGAGCGGGCGTTGCGTAGCAAAACCGTGCGCGCCATACGCAGCAAGTCGGTAGCCGAAGTCTGAATAACAGTATCATCAAGGTCGGAGATAATGCCGTACTCCGCATCGGCGGGCGGTATCAACACCATAGCTTGGGTAGCGAGCTGGGCGGGCAAAGGGAACGGAGCCGGTACCTGCTGCACGGCCACGTCAACGGGGTACCAGAGGTAGTCGATAGGCTCGGGGAGAACTTTGGGTTCCAGGTTTAGGGTGAAGTAGCCCTCTTCGTCCGTCACTACGGGATGGGCCGAGCCATCGGCAGGGCGCACATCTAGCACCGCCCCACTGATTTCGTTGCTATCAAAGCGGCGGTACATGTTCAGCAAATTGTGCCAGCGCGAATCAGACGGGTCGGGCTCCCCAATGCCTTTATCAGTCAGGAGCCGCCCTTTTACATACAGCCGGTCGGGCGTGCCATAGCTCCGGTACGATACTACCTGTAAGGGATGAAGCAACCCGAGACGGGCCCGCGCCCGCGTCAGTACATCATCAGCCCGTTCCGACCAGTCACTGAGTTTGTTGAGTAAAGATGCCATGTACGTGTAAGGATGGAGAATTTCCAGTAACGGTTGAGTGGGCCGTGGAGTTAGGCTACGGGCCTTAAATTCCTGTTCAGCTTCGCCAGAGTAGTGCGCCTCTAGGCTGCTATTCCCCATAAAAAAAAGCCAGCTACCTCGGCAGCTGGCTTTTTTATGGGGAATAGCTTAGTGAGAACTAAAGCAGCGACTTCAACTCGTTGAAAGTAGCACTGCTGGAAGTTCGGTTGCGGCAGTTCAGCTGCGTGGCCTTGGTTTGGATGGCCTCTACCCGTGAACCAGGGTTGGGATGGGTGCTCAAAAACTCTGGGGTGCTGGCGGTAGCTTCTTTTTCGGCTTTGATGAAGAAGCCGGCGGCACCGTCACAGGCGTAGTAGTTGGTGCCATTGAGGTAAACGACAGAATAGTCATCAGCTTCTTGCTCGTAGTCGCGGCTGAACTTGAGCTGACCCAGGCCGGTAGCAATTTGCGCAAGCTGACCGGGGTTGTTGCCTAGGAGCACGCTGAGCAGCAGATTGATGCCATACTGCTGCTGCAACTGCCGGGACGTATGGCGCCGGTCGGCGTGGGCAATTTCGTGCCCCAGCACTCCTGCCAGTTGCTCCTCGCTGTCGAGGTATTTGATGAGACCAGAAAATACGTAAATGTGGCCGCCGGGAGTAGCAAAAGCATTCAGGGTGTTATCATCCTTAATGATCTGTACGTCCCAGGGAAACTCAGTGCGATACTGCAGTTGTCCCGAGTTAAGCACGCGCTCCACTATCTGATTGAGTAGAGCGTAGGCGCGGGCGTTCGACGTCTTTTCCAGCAGTTGTCTCTTGGCCCGGTAGGTAGAGTCGGTGGTGCGCGCTACTTGTTCGCCCAGGGCTTTGTCATCTTCTACCGAAAATAGCAGCACCCCGTCCCCGTCTTTCGAGCAGGAAGCTGCAGTGCCAAGAGTAATTAGCAGGCCAAGGAATAGCCAAGGTTTAAGAAGGTAATGACGCATGAAATAAGGAGAGGGTTGGGGAGTGAAGCGGTTGGATTATGCCCAGGTGAGTAGAAAAAACGGTGCCAGAATGTGGCTGCTGCGGTACGCTAGTGCCCGTGGTAGAGTTGTCGCCGCGCTCATCTTTCTTCTATCCAACGGAAAATCAGCCCGAAAAATATGGCTGCGAGTAAAAGAATGAGGCCAGTTCACCTGACCTACCGAAGCAGATATTAGCAATGGAGCCGGGCTGGGCTGGGGCAGTATTAACTTCCGGATGAGCTTTTGCGTAGGACCTGAACCCGCGGCTCCTTTGGCTGGCGGGTTTTTTGTTCTGCCATGTCTGCCACTACCTCTGCCCGCCCAAAAACCAAGAAGAAGCGCCTAGAGCCCCTTGAAGAGGCTCACGTGCTCTATAAGGACCCCGCCCGCCAAGCTGAGCTGGCGGGCCTGCGCTACCTCACCGACGTGAAGCCGGGCCATACTCGGATTGCCGGTTCCGACGGAGCCTTTGCCTACCATACGGCCAAGGGAGAGCCCATAACCGACGAGAAAACCCTGGCCCGGATCAACAGCTTTGTGATTCCTCCGGCCTGGACGGACGTGTGGATTTCGCCGTCGTCGAACTCCCATTTGCAGGTAACGGGCCGTGACGCCAAAGGCCGCAAGCAGTACCTCTACCACGCCGCCTGGGACCAAGCGCGCAGTCTCACCAAGTTTAGCCGTTTGCGCGCCTTCGGCGAGCAGCTGGCTACCTTGCGCCAACAAATGCACAAGGACCTAGCGCGCCCCCAACTCGACAAGCAGAAGGTCATTGCTTTGGTGCTTACCCTCATGGACCAATCGTTTATTCGGATCGGCAACCGGGAATACGCCAAGAAAAACAAGACCTACGGCCTCACTACTCTGCGCGACAAGCACGTGCAGGTGCAAGGCAGCGACGTGCGCTTTGCCTTCGTGGGTAAGAAGGGGGTAGCGCACGACCTCACCATTCACGACCGGAAACTGGCCCGCCTCGTGCAGAAATGCAAGGAAATACCGGGGCAGCATCTGTTTCAATACTACACCCCCGACAGACACCGGCAAGAGTTAGAATCGGGCGACGTGAACGAATACCTGCACCAGGTAACGGGCATGGCCTTGTCGGCTAAGGACTTCCGCACCTGGGGCGGCACCGTGAAAATGGTGGAGTGCCTGGAGCGGGTATTGGATGAGGAACCTAACTTTCCCAAACCCAAAACCTTGAAACGGGCGGTGAAAGACGTAGCCGAAAACCTGGGCAATACCCCCAGCGTTTGCTCCAAGTACTACATTCACCCCCAAGTAGTGGAGTTGTTTAACTCAGACAAACTGATTGACTATCTGCGCCGCCACGACGCCGACCCCAGCGAAAATGACTTGCTTACGCCCACCGAGCATATGGTACTGGATATGCTGCAGGAGCTAGAAAAGCCAAAGCTATAAAACACAAAGTGCCCAGTACGAAAGAAGGGGCCCGGCTGAACCATGGTTCAGCCGGGCCCCTTCTTTCGTACTGGGTGTACTGTAGGATAACAGTAGCTTACCTTCCCGACCCGTCCCGGTCAAAGGCGTGGGAGACCACGCTATGCTCGGTGCGGTCTTTGGTTTCCTTACCGCCAATCAGCTCATTGTTGCGGGCGGTATCGAAAAAGCGGGTTTTCTTGCGCAAGCCGCCCACATGAGAACTATCACGCACGATGTCTTCATCGGGGCCTCCGTAAATATCGATGAAGGGTGACTTAGCTACCGAGCCGCTCACGATAAACTCGTCCTCACCCTGTAAGCCGTGCAATACCACCGTATGTGTATCGCGCGGGTTGAAGCGCCGTTGGTAGAGCAGGGGGGCACCCTGAGAGTCTTTGCCACCCTTGGCTTGCCCATATACGGAAACTACAGTAGCTGTATCATTTAGCCGCTCCACTACAAAGCGTTCCTCTTGGTCGGAGCCAGGTACTACCACCTGGTGAGCCTGCAAGCGGTAAAATTCCTGAGCGGCTTTGGGGAGCTGAGCGCGACGCGCCCGCAGGTTTGCTTCCATTCGCGCACCTTCGCGCTGGTACACTTCTTTGGGCAGTCCTTGGCGCACGGCTTGTTTGATTACATCATCCGTAAGGCGCTGTTGCAAGTCCTTAGCGGTGCGCAGGTAGGCCTCTTTCGTCATACTAGCCAAGGCTCGTTCGTCTATGAACCGTGCGTTGCGAGTATAGCCCTCAATGCTTTGGTAGTGGGGCCCAAAAGTGCGGAACTTAGGCACTATGCGGCTGACTACCCACGAGAGCAGGCCATCATCAAACCGAAAAAATACTTGGTCCCGGTCTTTAGGGATGGGCCGCCATAAGCGGGTGCCGTCGGGTTGGGCGAAGGCCGCCCAGTCCCACTGCCCTTCGTGTCGGTCCCAATCTCCAATCCATAAATCGAGCAGCCGGGCCCGTAGGTAAGCTGATTCGTCGAGCCGGTTTTTTTGATTTTTATACCGCTCCGAAAGTACAACGTCACTTTCCTCAAACTCTTCAGCCTCGCGCAAGGCATCTACCCGGTCGTTCTTGTTTGAAAACTTATCCTCTAGCATAACCACATCGCCCTGCAAGCGCTCCGACGCGTGGCCAAGCCCTTGTTCATCGAGGCGCACGTAGTAGGGGCGCGGAGTAGTGTGCAGTACACCAGCCGCTTCCGCCAGCGGAGGTACCACAAAGGCGCCGTAGGGCATGCCCGCCGAGGTAGCATCGCGCACAGTGCCTAGTATAAAGCCCTGGCGCAGTACTTTGGGCAGGGTTTTATACGGGTCTTTGTCAATGCTGCGCAAGGCGTAGCTACGACCGCTCGGGTCTACCAGGGTCATGCTGGTAGTTTGGAATCCGCCCCCTAGCTTTTCAAACTTCAGCCCCCCTGCTACAACAGTAGCGGGCTTAAAGACGGGTAGGGTAACAGGTTGGCTCCACGTTTGGCGGTAGTGCGGGCCTAGCAGTAGTGTATTTAGGGGGCCGTGCTTATAGTGGCGCCCCGCCGTCACGCGGGCGCTATCGGCCCCCGGTGGAAGGGGTGCGGGATAGGCTACCCGGGCATCCGGTTGAAAAAAGGTGTCGCGGGAGCAGCCCACCGCACCTAGTAGTAGCAGTGGCGGGAGGAGACGTAAGATCATGCAGGAGTTAAAAAACGCAGCTTATGTCCTTCAACGCAACTTGTCCTGAAAAGTCAACAGTGAGCTCAACAACCGTCAGCTCAACAACCGCAAGGGGCAAGTTTGCGCTATACAGGCGGCGCCACACGTGTGGTCCGGCCATCTTGTCCTTGTAATACCCACGTTTGTGCCTCATCCTTTATTTTCTTGGGTTGCTAAGGGGCGCCTACCAGCGGGCTTGCTGGGGTGTCTGATGCTGTATTCCTGTTCTTCGCCTGCCGCTCCTCCCACCACTGCCCTACCTGCCATACGCCCCGATTCTACCGTGGTAGTGGCCGCCGGTCCGCAGTACCAGCGCAGTGGCTTATATCGTTTCTTTTGGGGGCAGCACTACCGGGCCTTGTGGGCACTACCCGTCACGGCGCCGGTGTTCAACCTGCGCACAGCGGTTCCCGGCGGCCTCACGCCCATTCGGGAGGGAGGCTCTTTTCAAACCAAGAACCTGCGACTAGTGGATAAAAACGGAGTGCAGTACGTGCTGCGCTCGGTAGATAAGGACGCCACTAAAGCCTTGCCTGTAAGCCTACAGGGTGGCATGATAGGCCGCCTGATGAAAGACCAAACCAGCGTCATTCATCCCTACGGCGCTTACATAGTGGCACCCCTGGCCGACGCGGCGGGCGTGTACCATACCAACCCGCGCCTCGTGTACCTAGCCGACGACCCTGCTCTGGGGGAGTACCGGACGGCGTTTGCCAATGCGCTGTATTTATTTGAAGAACGGCCCGAGGGCGACCAGCGCACTGTCGCCAGCTTTGGGCGCTCAGCTCAGGTAGAAAGCTCACGGAAGGTATTCACCAACTTAGTAGCTAGCAACCAATACCGGGTAGATGCGCGCCAGTACCTCCGCAGCCGCCTTTTTGATATGTGGCTGGGCGACTGGAGCCGCCGCGAGGACCAGTGGCGTTGGGCTAGCTTCTCAACCGGTAGCGGCGCTACTGTGTACCGTGCCATTCCTCGCGACCGGGACCATGCTTTCTTTAAGTTCGACGATGGTTTCCTAACCCACATTATTGGGTGGGTGAAATCCAACTACCAAAGCTTCCACGAGAACATTCGCCTGCAAGATGTGGAGGGCCTGAATCGGGCGGCTTTGCCCATGGATAAGTCGTTGCTGGCTTACCTCACGCACGACGACTTCCGCCAAATCAGTGACTCGCTCCAGCGGCAGCTTACCGATCAGGTTATTGCAGATGCCCTGCACGTATGGCCCGCGGAAGTGCAGAAAATGAGCACGACAGAGTTCAACCAGAAGCTGCGTAGCCGCCGCGAGCAGTTGCCCGCTGTGGCCGACAAGTTTTACCAACTATTAGCCCGTGAGATAGAGCTTCCTGGTACAGATGAGGCGGAGCGCTTTGTGGTTGAAGCTGTGGGCACCGACAAAGTTCGGGTGCAACTGTTCCGCCTACTGCCCCAGGGCGACCAGCTTATTAGCCAGCGTACGTTCGAGGCTCGCCAAACCCGCATTATTCGCATTTTCGGGCTGGGAGGAAATGATGCTTTCGAGGTGCGCGGTGCTCTTAGCTCCCAATTTACTATTAGCCTCTACGATGGCGCAGGTCAGGATTTGTTCACGGCTACCCTGCCCGCTGGTGCCTCCCCCCACGTCACAATATTCGATAGTGGGGATGGCAACATTCTCCGGGTCGCGGACCCAATTAAGGTAGAGAAATATCAACCCCAGGCTCAGGAGTTTGATGCGGCAGGCTGGTTGCTGCGTCACCGTCTGTTCTAGGCAAGGTGATGGGTGCCAACTCATTGAGTGGCTGGTGGAGTAGCCAGCAACTGCTCGTCATTCTACCAGCCAGAAGCAATGAGGCGTAATTGATAGCATTGGGCTCTAGCCCCAAGCGATGCAAGAGTTTACTGTTCCTGAGGTCCTTACCCTAACGTACCGTTCCGACCTGCATTTCTTGGTGGTGCGTTGGATGCGACCAGTGTTGGGTAGCGAAACCTGTTACAGGTACCAGCTAATCTTGGAAGGTGCCTAAGCGTGCCACTGTTCTTGCTAGCTGCTTAATGGTCGTCGCCTGCCCGCCGATGTCGAAACAACCCAGTGAGGGCTTCGAGAGTTTTCCGTGCTCAGCTCTTACTTGGGGCAGGCTGTGTAAAAGAGTCAATTACTGTCGCCTTTCTACCCAGAAATTACTCAGTTGTCGCCAGCATGTGCCCTGGCGGATGCCGATCCCATACGCGCGTACCTCATGCCCGCTTCAACGATAAGATGCATGCTGCGCAATGGCCCCAAACAGCTCAATAGTATAGTGCCTCCTTTAGTATACCCAGCGCCAAGCTGTTTTAAAAGCAGGGTGAATACGTGCGCTACTTGAAGATTTTTACTTTGTCCTTGTGCTTGGTGCGCAGGTACTGCCGGATTATCTGCTGCACGTCCTTGTTGTCGTTGTAGCGGGTGATGACGTCCTTAAAGTCGTTGAGCTTGCGAGCCGAAAAGGTTTCGTCTACGTAGCCGAAGCCCAAGTAACGCCCGTTTTCAACCACCACTACGCTTTTCTCTGTAGCCGAACGGCCCGCTCCAGCTACTACAAATGAGCCGTGCTCATACGTAAACGACTCAATGGCCGCTTCTACCCGCTGGTTGTACTCCTCGGCTGGCTCTAACCCAATGCAGGCACCTTTGCAGCGGTGAACCTGGTAGTCGAAGCAAGAGCCGGTGGTTTTGTACAAATCACACATCTTCTGGCAAAGGTTAAACTTCGCCACCTTGTGAAAGAGGAACCCCTTGGCCTTGTACTGATTGCCAAGCGCAATCAGTGGGTGTGACTCGGCATGATCATCAGCGCGGCCGTAGTACAAGTGCTTGTAGCCATTCTCGTCGGTGCGCAGGAAAATGCCCGCGGGGAATACTGAGCGCCGCTGCTGACGGTTGTAGAGGGGCTTCAGTCGCTTTATCTCATGCGATTCGTACAACAGCGCTACTAACTCCGAGCCCGTCAACTCCCATGTAATGTCCGAGATGGAGTTCTTGAACTCCAAGCTCTTGCGGGACTTATAATCGACGGCGAAGTGCTGCTGGATGCGCTTATAGATATTGATGCTCTTACCCACATAAATCACCTCGCCCTGCTCGTTGTGGAAGTAGTACACGCCAGCCTCCTGTGGAAGGGAGGCTACCTTCTCAGGCGTGATATTTGGCGGTAGGAGGGCCGTGCGTATAGCTTCCTGCACGGCCTTCACTTTCCGGGGCGAGGGCTGCTTGGGTGTAGTAGCCGAACGGCCCGAGGGAGCGGTAGCATCTACCGCTGCTAGAGTTTCGGCGGGGGAAAGAGCCGGACTTTTGAGAGCGTCTTCCTGCTGGCTGATTTTAAGCAGGCGGTCGAACAGGATAGCAGTAGCCGCGGCGTCGCCGGCAGCGCGGTGCCGGTCGTGCAGAGGAATCCCAATGTTTTGGCACAGCTTCCCTAGGCTATAGCTCGGCTGGCCCGGCATTAGGGAGCGGCTAAGGCGCACCGTGCATAACGTTTTGCGCGAGTAGTTGTAGCCCAGATCAGCAAACTCCTTCTTCAGGAAAGAATAGTCGAAGCGTACATTGTGGGCCACAAATACGCAGCCTTCCGTCATTTCCACCACCTTGCGGGCCACCTCATGAAACTTAGGTGCGTCGCGCACCATATCATCATTTATCCCGGTGAGCTGGGTAATGAAGAAGGGGATAGACCGGCCAGGATTCAGCAGGGTGCTATACTCATCTACCACTTTATCACCGTCGTGAATGTAGATGGCAATTTCTGTGATGCGGTCCTGCGTGGGCTGCCCACCAGTGGTTTCAAGGTCGATGATGGCGTACAAATCGGGCGCGAAATCGGGTAATGAATGATGCTAATGCAATTGGTAACAAAGATACGCCCGAGAAAGGTTGCGTTTGGTGTATACTACCCCGAACAGCACTTGCTGCGCCTGGGTCACAACAAAAAAGCCCGCCGAAGGGGCGGGCTTTTTTGTTGTGCTTAACGAAGTTGCTTAGCGGTTACCTTTCTGCTGGGTAATCCAGTTTTTAGCCGAAAGGATTTCGCTGTGCTGCTTCTCGATTACCGAGCGGGCTTCGGTAGGAAGCTCTGTCGATTTCAATGCCGTTTCGTACGAAGTCAGTGCCGTGGCGTCGCCGGTTTCGCACTCGCCTAGAATAGCAGAGTCGTCTTGGCCTGTAATGGCAGATTTGATGTTGATCCAGCCGCGGTGTACAGCTGCTGCCGCATCGGCAATTACACCTTCTACGGTGTTGCCATCTTCAGTTGAAATGCCATATTGGCTAGCATGCTGCGACAACTCAGAAGCAAACTGGGCGCGCTGCTGGCTTAGCTCGCTAAACTTCGATTTCAGATCTGGGCTGCTTACCCCTTCGGCGGCTTCCTGGTAGCCTTTGGCGGCCGTTTTGTTAATCTCTACGAGGTCGTTGTATGCGCGGGCGGTTTCGCCAGTGATAGTTGCCATGATGAACGGAATTAGGGTTGGATGGTAGTCGGTACAAAGACGCCGGAAGTGGCATCTGGGGGAGTATACCGCGGGTTTCCGCTCGAGGTTGCTAAAACCAGTGTGCAAAATTTCGGTGCGTCAGTGTGTGTTCTGCCTGAGGTATTTACGCGCAACGCCTCCAGTGGCAGACCAATGGAGGCGTTGGAACAAGCAGCAGCAGCTCTTAATTAGGCTGCTTTACCGAGCATGCGGTGCCAGAGCTTTTGGATGCCGTTGGGTTGCTTGGTTTCAGGTTTAGTTGAGTCTTCGCCCTCGGCCGTGTCGCCTAATAAGAAGCCCCAAGGCTCAGTCACCTTGCTAGCATCTAGTACTACTTTAATTACTGCCATCAGCGGAATACTCAGAATCATGCCTGGGGTACCCCAAAGCTCTCCACCCAAGATTAGGGCCAGAATAGCGGCTAGGGGGTTGATGCTCACCTGAGAGCCGGTAATCATGGGTGTAATAAAGTTGCCTTCAAGGAACTGTACCACCACAAATACCCCAATTACCAAGGCGGCTTGTACCACGGAACCCGTTTCAACCAACGTAATAATGGCTGGTATGGTAGCTCCAATCATGATGCCGATGTAGGGAATCACGGCTAGCACAGAAGCGAAAATGGCAAAGAAGATGGCGAATTTCACGCCCAGCGCCACGAGCCCAATACCGTTCAGCACCGATACGATGATGATAACTTTGAACAAGCCCGAGATGTAGGCTTGCACAACAGTTTGAATGTTGTCGACTGTGTGCAGCACGCTAGTACGCTTATCGGGCGCCACAAACCGAAACATAAACTGGCGCAGGTGGTCCCGGTAGTACAGAAAGCAAAAAACGTAGATTAGCACCTGAGCCAGGTTTCCGAGTACGGCCGTGGTAGTATTAAGCGTAGTACCCAAATACGTTCCGCCTGATTTCTTCAGGGCCTTCACTGTGCTTTCCTTCAGGTCGTCAATGCTCATGGGCTCGTACCCGAACTTCAGGTGGGCCCATTCCTGAGTCTCATTGAAGAACTGGGTCAGTTTGACTTGCAGCTTGGGTATCTCATTTTTGAATTGAGCAAGCTGGGAGCCAAAGCCTAAGATAATGCCGGCAAGTAAGGCTATTACCAATAGCAAGCACACTATAATAGCTAAGACCCGGGGCATACCCCGAAGCTCTAACCACCGGCACACGGGTAGGAGCAGGAGCGTGAATACCCCGGAGAACAGCAGCGGGAGCAAAATATCGTCCAAGACTCGGAGGGAATACACTAATAGTACCGCCCCGATCATGAAGAAGGCAAACTGAATAATTGGCGTCTGCTTGACTACCGCACTAGGCTTATGACCAGAAGGCGGCAAGTGATGTTGACTGGCAGGAGGAAACATTTGCTAATAAAATTGGGATTAAGAACGTGCTGAGAAAGAGGCTGGGTTAGGCTTTTTGCCTTTTTTATGGGAACAAACGCGGTAGGACCTGGGTTGGGGAAAAGAAAAATGCTAACTTAGCTAGCGAAAGTAGAGCGCGGAAAAGGCCAATTTTCTGTGTTATTTTACCTCAAATTTGATTACCGATTTCATGGCTGAAGAACAAGTACCTGCTACCCCCGACCACGGCTACACCGAGGACAGTATCCGCTCCCTGGACTGGCGCGAGCATATCCGGCTGCGCCCGGGCATGTACATCGGCAAGCTCGGCGACGGCACCAGCTACGATGACGGGATTTATGTGCTCGTGAAGGAAGTCATTGATAACTCCATTGATGAGCACGTGATGGGGCACGGCCGCACCATTGAAATCAAGATTTCGGAGCAGCGGGTGCAAGTGCGCGACTATGGCCGTGGCATCCCGCTGGGCAAAGTGGTGGAGGTAGTAAGTAAGATCAACACAGGTGGCAAATACGACTCGAAAGTCTTCCAGAAGTCTGTGGGCTTAAACGGGGTCGGGACCAAAGCGGTTAACGCCCTCAGCAATTACTTTTTGGTGCAGAGTGTACGCGAGGGGATGATGAAGTCGGCGGAATTCTCGCAAGGAGTCCTCACCAGTGACCCCAAGCCGGTGAAAACCAGCCAGCGGAACGGTACGCTGATGACCTTCCAGCCCGATGAGTCGATTTTCCGCAACTACCGTTTCATTCCGGAGTACCTAGAAAATCAGATCTGGAACTACGTTTACCTGAACGCCGGACTGACCATCAACTTCAACGGCCAGAAGTACTACTCGCAGAACGGCCTGCTGGACCTATTAGCTCGTAAAGCCGATCCGGAAAGTCTGCGCTACCCCATTATTCACCTTAAAGGGGAGGATATCGAATTAGCCCTTACCCACGGCAATGACTATGGGGAGGAGTATTACTCCTTCGTGAACGGGCAGTATACTACCCAAGGTGGTACGCACTTGGCCGCCTTCCGCGAGGCGGTAGTGAAGACACTGCGCGAGTTCTACAAGAAGGATTTCGATGCGGCGGATGTTCGGGCCAGCATTGTAGCAGCCATTTCGGTGCGCGTACAGGAGCCTGTGTTCGAGAGCCAGACGAAAACCAAGCTTGGCTCAATCAACATGGGGCCGGATGGGCCGACGGTACGCGGGTTCATTCTGGACTTCGTAAAGGAGCACCTCGACAATTACCTCCACAAAAACCCAGCTGCGGCAGAAGCTCTCAGAAAGCGCATTGAGCAGAGCGAGCGGGAGCGCAAGGACATGGCGGGGGTGAAGAAGCTGGCCAACCAGCGTGCCAAGAAAGCCAACCTGCACAACCGCAAACTTCGGGACTGCCGTTTGCACCTAGACGAAACCAAAAACGAGGAAAAGGCACTGCTGACTACCTTGTTTATTACTGAGGGTGACTCTGCTTCGGGCTCCATTACAAAGAGCCGCAACGTAGAAACGGAGGCTGTCTTTTCCCTGCGTGGTAAGCCCCTGAACTGCTTTGGCCTGAAAAAGAAGATTGTATACGAAAACGAGGAATTAAACCTCCTGCAGCACGCCCTCAACATTGAGGAAGGCATTGAGAACCTGCGCTACAACCGCGTGGTAATTGCCACCGATGCCGACGTGGACGGTATGCACATCCGGTTGCTGCTGCTGACGTTCTTCCTGCAGTTCTTCCCCGATTTGGTGCGCAACGGGCACGTGTACATTCTGGAAACGCCCTTGTTTCGCGTCCGCAACAAGAAGACGACTATCTACTGCTACAACGAGCAGGAAAAGCAGACGGCTATGCGCCAATTGGGTCGCAACCCCGAGGTGACGCGCTTTAAAGGGCTAGGCGAAATCAGCCCCGACGAGTTCGGTAAGTTCATTGGCGACAACATCAAACTGGAACCCGTTATTCTACAGTCCGACCGCTCCATTCAGCAGGTGCTGAACTACTACATGGGTAAGAACACACCAGCCCGGCAGGAATTCATCATCGAAAATCTGCGTTTAGAGAAAGATCTGGTAACGTCTGATGTATTGCCGCTGGCTGAAGTAGCCGAGGCTGATCTGGCGTAGCATACTGGGCGGTGGGGTTTCGCTGCCGCCCAGTACGATGAGCCTAGCTTTTTAACCTTCTTCCTCGCTGATAACCAGGAGGTAGGAGAGAGGTACAAGAACAATAATTGTGGCAAGTGCCACCCCCTACTGTGTCAGAAGAAACGAACCCCCAAGACCTAAACCACGACGAGCAACCGAACCTGTTTGGGGCCGGCGACTCCATTGAGTTTGGGTCTGCGCCGCAAAACCCGGCGGATATGGACGCGGAAGATGCCGCGGCGGCCCAGTCTGTAGTGAGCGAGGCTGGTGAACTGTTGCTGGCTGAATCGTCGGACGAGGTGCACACCGTGACCGAGCCGGAAGCTGTGACGGAAGAAGCCGAGGAGGAGCCCAAGTTTGCGCCCGGCGAAACCATTCACGACGTAGCTACTGTGAATGGCATGTACCAGAACTGGTTTCTGGATTATGCTTCCTATGTGATTCTGGAGCGCGCCGTGCCGGCTATTGAGGACGGCCTGAAGCCCGTGCAGCGGCGCATTTTGCACGCCATGAAGGAAATGGACGATGGCCGCTTCAACAAGGTAGCCAACGTCATTGGGCAAACTATGCAGTATCACCCCCACGGCGACGCCTCCATTGGCGACGCTATGGTGAACCTAGGCCAGAAGGATTTGCTGATTGAAACCCAAGGCAACTGGGGCGATATCCGGACGGGTGACGGTGCGGCTGCCCCGCGTTACATTGAAGCCCGCCTGAGCAAGTTTGCGCTAGACGTGGTGTTCAATCCTGACATTACGGAATGGCAAATGAGCTACGACGGCCGTAAGCGCGAGCCTACCACGCTACCCGTGAAGTTTCCTTTGCTGCTGGCCCAAGGAGTAGAAGGCATTGCAGTGGGCCTGAGTACCAAGATTATGCCCCACAACTTTCGTGAGTTGTGCAAGGCTAGCATTGACGTGCTGCGGGGCAAGGATATCCAGCTATTCCCGGATTTTCCCACCGGGGGTCTCTGTGACGTGAGCAACTACAATGGGGGCCTGCGCGGCGCCAAAATTCGTCTGCGCGCTACCATTGAAAAGGCCGACAAGACCATGCTGGTCATTCGTGACATTCCGTACGGCACCACCACCACGGCGCTGATGGAAAGCATTGTGAAGGCGTCGGAGGCCAATAAGATCAAGATCAAGAAGGTGGTCGATAACACGGCGGCCCAGGTAGAGATTCAGGTGCACTTGCCCACGGGCGTGAGCCCCGACCTCACCATGGATGCCCTCTACGCCTTTACTGATTGCGAAATCAGCATCTCACCCAACACCTGCGTGATTATCGAGGATAAGCCGCGCTTTGTGGGGGTAGAAGATATGTTGCGCCTAAGCACTCAGAAAACACTGCGCCTGCTGGAGCGGGAGTTGGAGATTCGCCAGGATGAGTTGCAGGAGAAGTGGCATTCGGCTTCGCTGGAGAAGATTTTCATTGAAAACCGTATCTACCGTAAAATCGAGGAGTGCGAAACCTGGGAGGAGATTCTCCAAACCATTGATGCGGGCCTGAAGAAATTTGTGCGCATTGAGGGGGAGAAGTCCAAGGCCAACGACACCCGTATTGTACTGCGGCGTGCCATTACGGAGGAGGACCTCACACGCCTGACAGAAATTCGCATCAAGCGCATCAGCAAGTACGACGGCTTTAAGGCCGAAGAGTTTATCCTGAAGCTGGAGGCGGAGCTAGCCGAAGTAGCCGACCACTTAGTGAACCTTACCCGCTACGCCATCAATTACTTCGAGGGCTTGCTGAAGAAGTACGGTACAGGCCGGGAACGGAAAACGCAGTTGCGCACCTTCGACGTGGTAACGGCTCAGAAAGTAGCCGTGGCCAACCAGAAGCTCTACGTAAACTACCAAGATGGCTTTGTAGGGTACGGTCTCAAGAAGGACGAGAAAGCCGTAACCGTATGCGACTGCTCGGACCTGGACGATATCATTGCTATCCGCCGCGACGGTACCTTTGTGGTGTCTAAAATTGCTGAGAAAACCTTTGTTGGCAAGGACATTCTCCACGTGGGCGTCTACAATAAGAACGACGACCGTCTGGTGTACAACATGATTTATCAGGATGGCACCTCGGGCATCAGCTTTGCCAAGCGTTTCCTGGTCACGGGCATCACTCGTGATAAGGTTTACGATCTGACTAAAGGCACTAAGGGCACGAAAGTGCTCTACCTCACGGCTAACCCCAACTCGGAGTCGGAAATTGTGAGTGTGCAGCTGTCGGATAAAGCACCAGCCCGCGTAAAACTGTTTGATTTTGACTTTGCTGAGCTAGCCATCAAAGGCAAAGGCTCCATGGGTAACATCGTAACTAAGCAGCCCATCAAGAAAATTAAGCAGGAGGTTCTGGGCGACTCCACCCTGGGCGGTCGGGAAGTGTTTTTCGACAACGTAGTCGGACGCCTCAACCATGCTGGCCATGGCCGCTACCTCGGTGCTTTCGATACAGAGCACACCATTTTGGTGGTGTACAAAGACGGTACCTACGAGGTAAGGGCTCCTGAGCTAATGCATCACTTCGATGTACCCAACATCATGGTGCTTCGCAAGCTGGAAGCAGATACGGTCATCAGTTGCGTATACGTAGAAGGGGAGTCGAAGACGCACTATGTGAAACGCTTTAAGGTAGAAACCAGCACTCTCGATAAGCGTTTTATCTTTATTTCGGAAACCAAAGGCTCGAAGCTTGTGTGCGCTACCTGCCACCCTGAGCCACAGGCCGAAGTGAAGCTACAGCGCGACAAGAAAGCCGACAAGGAAAATGAGCACCTTCACCTCCACGAGTTTATCGACGTGAAAGGGTGGAAGGCCATGGGCAACAAACTGAACTACTTCAAAGTGCACGGTGTAGCTCTACTCACCGATGAAGGCCCAGAGCCTCAGCGGCGCGAGGTAGCTAAGAAACGTGGTCCGGCCACCATTCCGCGGCCCAGCGCCGCCGCTTCCCCTCCCGAACAGGCTCCCTTACCCGAGCTAACAGGCCCAGTAGATATTTCAGAGGCCGATATTGCCCAGGCCCAGGCCGTGCTTAAAACACCGAAGTCCCAGCTCAAGCTATTCTAAGATCGAAAGCCCCACCTGCTATACGGGTGGGGCTTTCTTTTGTGGGATGGGTAGCAAGCATACACCTAAACGGTACGGTTACCGTTGTGCTAATGATTTCAAGGAAAAACCCCAGCTTTGTGGGGTTATCGTGCTCTATGTTGCGCTCAGGTTGTTTTTCGGTACTACTTAGGGTAGGGATGGGGCTAGCAGTTGCCTTTCCGGCGCAGGCACAATTGGCTACCTCCGTGTCGCCGGACACTCCGCCCGATGCCTCGATAGCAAAGCTGCTGACCGAAGCACAAACCTTGCAAACACAGTACCACGAGTCGGAAGCGTTGGCTAAGTACGAGCAGGTATTAAGTAAGGCCCCCGCTACCTATGAAGCGCTGTGGCAGGCCGCCGTGCTTAGTGTGCGAATAGGAGCGCGCTACACCGATGAAACCCGGAAAGCCGCGTACTTCTCAGCTGCCCGTCTTTACGCCAACCGGGCGCTGGTAGTAAAATCCAACGGTGCAGAAGGGCACTACGCGGAGGCCTTGGCCCTGACCAGCCAGGCCACCTTACTAACCGCCCGTGGTCGTTTGCTGGCCTACCGCGAAATGAAGCCTCACGTGTTCATGGCCGTGGCGCGCCGCCCCAATTGGGCCGACGCTTGGCAACTGCTAGGTCGGTGGCACTACCGTGTTGACCACTACAGCCTACTAGAGCGCATCTTCAGTCGGCTGTTCCTAGGCGGTACGCCTAGTGGTGCTGGTACCCGCAAAGCCATTGACGCCCTAGTACGGGCCCATGAATTAGATCCGAAACGCATTCAAGTGTGCTATGACCTTGCCCGCGTCCATCTCAATCAAGGGCAGCGCAGTAGGGCCGTAGCCGTGCTACAGGAAGCCGTAGCCCTTACGCCCGTAACAGCCGAAGAGCTAGAAATAAGTCGGCGCTGCCGACTCTTGCTGGCCCAGTTGAACCGTCAGCTCCACCGGCAAGTCCAACGCTACATCCGTAGCAAAAACTAAAGGACTATAGTAACACCTAAGGTTTTCTACTCCCCGGCAAAACAGGGTTGCTGTAGCTGCTATGTACCTTTGCTGATCTATGCGCTGTTCTCGTTTTCACTTTCATCTTTCCCGCCTCGTCCGCCACTGCCTTTTGCAGTGGTTGCCCGTGGTAGGCTTGGCGCTCAGTACCGGGTGCGGGCAAGAGCCCGACGAGCAGCCTGAGGTTATGATTAATCTAGCGACGGTGCAGAGTGGCCCTCAAATACAAGCCGCCGAACTAGACGGCGCTATTACTCGCCAGCCCCGCAATGCGTCCCTCTACGCTCGGCGGGCGGCTTTCCGCCTTGATGCCGGACAGGTAGCGCCAGCCCTCGAAGACATCAATCAAGCGCTGGAATTAGATGACAGCCCTGGCGAGTTCTACTTCATTAAGTCGCGCGCTTTGCGGGCGCAAGGACGGTTGCAAGCTGCCCTAGACGCCGCAAACCAAGCCTCCCGGCGCGGCTTTTCCTCTCCCGATCTTAACCTGCTGGTAGGAGAAACCCACTTGGCCGCGCGGCACTACCAAGAAGCCCTCGACCAGCTTGACCGCGCCTTGCAGCAAGAGCCCGATCATAGTGCGGCCTTGTTTTATAAGGGTATTGCCTATGTAGGACTGCAAGATACGGTTCAGGCCCTGGACTACCTCCGAGCTAGCCTCGCTCGCGACCCCCAACAGCCGGAGACGCTACACCAACTAGCTTTTCTCTCGAATGCTTTCCGGCAGCCCGATAAAGCAGCTGTTTACGCCGCGCGAGGCCTGAAAATTGCCCCAACGTATGGCCCATTGTGGTACGACTATGGTCGGCAGTTTGAGTTACAAAACCAGCCCGATAGTGCCGTGCGTAGCTATGTTCGCACGGTGCAGCTCGATACAACCTTCTACCGCGCCGATTATCGTATTGCGTTGACTGCGTTCAAGAGCAGACGCTACGCTCAGGCGGTGCCCCACCTGCAACGGGCCCTGCGCCGCTCGCCTCGGCTAGTAGGAGCCCGACAGATGTTGGCAGAGAGCCTGGAAAGCCTCGGCCGCTACCCCGAAGCTGCCGATCAGTATCGGCTGCTGGTAGCAGAATATCCCGGTAACCGGCACTGGACCTATAAGGCCTGGAAAGTAGGAAATCGGGCGAAAGGAGTTGTTGTAGACGAGACCCCTCGGCAGGCTGTGGAACCTATCGAACCCATTACAGTGGAACGGCCAGGTACAGGATTATAGTTAAGTACGTGGCCCCATTGCCCTCAAATTAAGCCAAGCTTATTGGTTTAAGCCTGAATGGGCGTGGAGAGCAAGGAGGGGATTTCCGCTGCGCTAGCAACTAGAAACTCCTAACTTGCGGCCTCACGGCTGTTTGTATAGCCATTATTAACCCACACATGCTCAATATCACCCTCCCCGACGGCTCAGTGCGCCAGTTTGTAGATGGCGCCACGGGCTACGACGTTGCAGCCGGCATTAGCGAAGGCCTTGCCCGTAATGCTCTCGGCGTACGCGTCAATGGCGAAGTGCGCGACCTGCACCGCCCCATTGAACAAGATGCCAAAGTTGAAATTCTGACGTGGAATGATACCGATGGTAAGTCGTCGTTTTGGCACTCTTCGGCTCACCTAATGGCCGAAGCGCTCGAAGCGCTGTACCCCGGCGTGAAACTGGGTATTGGTCCGTCCATTGAGAACGGCTTCTACTACGACATTGACTTAGGTGAAGGCCGCGCCATCTCTACCGAGGACTTTCCGGTTATTGAGAAGAAGATGCTGGAACTAGCTAAAAACAAAAGCAAGTTCGAGCGCCGTTCAGTAAGCAAGGCCGATGCTATTGCATACTTCACCGAGAAAGAAGACCCCTACAAGCTAGATTTGCTGGAACGCCTTGAGGATGGTTCCATCACATTCTATCAGCAGGGCGACTTCGTGGACCTCTGCCGAGGGCCGCACATTCCAGACACTAGCCCTATTAAGGCAGTAAAGCTCCTGAACGTAGCTGGTGCTTATTGGCGCGGCGACGAAAAGAACAAGCAACTCACACGTATCTACGGCATTACGTTCCCCAAAGCGAAGGAGCTAACCGAATACCTAGAAAAGCTGGAAGAAGCCAAGCGCCGCGACCACCGCAAATTGGGCAAAGAGCTGGAGCTGTTTACCTTCTCTGAGAGAGTAGGGGCGGGGCTTCCGCTGTGGCTGCCCAAGGGCACTGCTCTGCGCGAGCGGCTTGAGCAATTTCTGCGTCGGGCGCAGATGAAAGCTGGCTATCAGCCCGTCGTGACACCTCATATCGGCGCCAAAGAGCTGTATGTAACGTCGGGCCACTACGAGAAGTACGGTGCCGACTCGTTCCAGCCCATTAAGACGCCAAACCCGGGCGAGGAGTTCTTCCTCAAGCCCATGAACTGTCCCCATCACTGTGAAATTTACCGCAGCAAGCCTCGCTCATACCGCGACTTGCCCGTGCGCTTGGCCGAGTTCGGCACAGTGTACCGCTATGAGCAAAGCGGTGAGTTGCACGGCTTAACTCGGGTGCGCGGTTTTACGCAAGACGACGCCCATATCTTCTGTCGGCCCGATCAGGTGAAGGAAGAGTTTCTCAAGGTAATTGACATCGTGCTTTATGTGTTGAAAGCCTTGGATTTTCCGGATTTTACAGCCCAGATCTCACTGCGCGACCCCGAGAACAAAACTAAGTACATCGGTTCCGATGAAAACTGGGCCCGGGCTGAAGCCGCAATTCAGGAGGCCGCTGCTGAGAAAGGACTTAGCACCGTAACCGAACTTGGAGAAGCAGCCTTCTATGGTCCCAAGCTTGACTTCATGGTTCGGGATGCCTTAGGCCGGAAGTGGCAGTTGGGTACCATTCAGGTAGACTATAACCTGCCCGAGCGCTTTGACCTGGAGTATGTGGCGCCTGACAACTCTCGCCAGCGGCCAGTCATGATTCACCGTGCTCCGTTTGGTTCGCTAGAGCGCTTTGTGGCGGTGCTAATTGAGCACTGCGGTGGTAACTTCCCCCTGTGGTTGTCGCCCGAGCAGTTTGCGGTATTGCCAATCTCAGAGAAATACCACGACTACGCTCAGCAAATCTACGACCGGTTGCAAGCGGCAGAGCTACGTGGGCAGGTAGACCACCGCGACGAGAAAATCGGTCGCAAGATTCGTGACGCCGAAGTTTCCAAGATACCCTACATGCTGATTGTAGGAGAGAAGGAGCAGGAAAACGGGGTTGTTTCCGTGCGCAAACACGGGGAGGGCGACCTTGGATCCATGCCCGTGGAAGAGTTCATCCGCAGCTTCCAGCAGCAGGTGAACGATATGATGGATGGTAAAACTGCTTAAGTAAGCGCGGTAAGCAAGATAATCCCAAGCTAAACGGACATCAGGTATAGAACTGGTTCGTTGGGCTTGGGGTTATTTTAGCATCTATAGCCAATTTTATATAGTCTTTCTTGAGGTTGTAGAAAAAATGGCGGATATTTGCCCGCTAGTTGAACCCATTGGATGCGTTCTGCGTCCAGACCAACTACAGTAGAAGTCGACTTTCACCTAAAGGAGAACTAGCCATAGCTACCCCAAACCGCCGCTATATCCCTCGCGCCCAAGTCGAGGAGCCGTTTAAAATCAATCAAAAGATTACGGCCCGTGAAGTCCGCCTCGTTGGCGATAACATCGAGCAGGGCATTTACCCCACTGAGCAGGCCCGTCGCATGGCTCAGGAGCAGAATCTCGACCTAGTAGAGATTTCTCCTACTGCTGTGCCCCCCGTATGCCGCGTCATCGACTACTCGAAGTTCAAATACGAGCAGAAGAAGAAAACCCGCGAGCTGAAGGCTAAGCAAACGAAAGTAGTCATCAAGGAAATCCGCTTCGGACCCAATACAGATGACCACGACTTTGCTTTCAAACTAAAGCACGCACAGGAGTTTCTGCGCGAAGGTGCCAAGATCAAAGCTTACGTTCACTTTGTGGGTCGTAGCATTGTGTTTAAAGAGCGCGGCGAAATCTTGCTACTCAAGTTTGCTCAGGCCCTCGAAGATCTTGGCAAGGTAGAGCAACTGCCCAAGCTGGAAGGCAAGCGCATGTTCCTTTACTTGGCTCCGAAGGCAGTAGCGCCAGCAAAGGCTGCTAAGCCTGCGGCTGCACCTAAGGAAGCAAAGCCCGCTGAAAATAGCGCCGAATAAGCTTATTCTAGGGCTTTAGCCCTATTTCACGCTGGCGCACCGGCCCTAGGCAGCCGACCGCCGCAGTTTTTCACCTTTTACCACCACCACAATGCCGAAAGTAAAAACCAAGTCTGGTGCTAAGAAGCGTTTCTCGCTGACTGGCACGGGCAAAGTAAAGCGCAAGCACGCCTTTAAAAGCCACATCTTGACCAAGAAAACCACCAAGCAGAAGCGTGCTCTCACGCACGTTGGTCTGGTTAGCTCGGCCGACATGAACCGCGTAAAGGACATGCTCAACATCTGATTGGTTTGTGCCTCTTAAGAAATGAGTGCCAGTAAGATTATTTATGGCACTCATTAATAGGGGCTAAGCCAACAATCAATTTTTCACCAGGCGTCCGGCTGAGACGAAAGCTGCGGTAAAAAATCCGCCGCCGGCCGCCAAAAACAAACAGGTTATGCCAAGAAGTGTCAACCACGCGGCCTCGCGCCACCGTCGGAAAAAAGTAATGCGTTTGGCGAAAGGCTATTATGGCCGTCGCAAAAACGTATGGACCGTAGCGAAAAACGCTGTTGAAAAAGGTCTGTTGTATGCTTACCGTGACCGTAAAACCAAAAAGCGTGAGTTCCGCGCTTTGTGGATTCAGCGTATTAACGCTGGTGTGCGCGAGTATGGTTTGTCTTACTCTCAGTTCATGGGTGGCCTAAAAAAGGCTGGTATCGACTTGAACCGTAAAGTTCTGGCTGATCTCGCCCTGAACCACCCCGAAGCCTTCAAAGGCATCGTAGAAAAGATCAAGTAGACTATTCTTTTATAGCTGCTAAACAAAGCGCCTGACCAATATTGGTCAGGCGCTTTGTTTTTAACGGCTTCGCCGCCAAAATGCTCTTCACAGCTTATCTGTCAGTATCAATGTAGGTTTAGTAAGCTCATATTTCTACTACCTTATGTTGATATATGCTAGCTATTATAAAGGCAACTTACCATAGTTTTTGATTGCTCAAACATCAGCGTGTATTGACCTTGTCTTTGAGCGATGATTCAAATTTGCAACGACGGGAAAGGGAGAAGCAATTCAGTTGAAGCAGCGCTAGGTGAACCAAAAGCACTAGGACTCCAACCCTTATATGGTCTTGGAGCGTCGTCTCAAGCCGCAGATTTGAAGAAAGACTATTCAGCAGCGTATCACCGCTTTATTGCAAGCCGTTGATTATACAGTTTTTAGAACAGATCATGCGCTGTAGTATGGGTGCACTATACAAATGAAGTGCTAGAGTATTGGGAAGGTAGTAAGGTGCTATCGAGATACTAGCTATTTGACGGAGTTGCTTGCCCTCAGCTAGGATTGTAGGTTTGCACAATGACAACTAGATACCGCGTCTATTATGAAAATGCTGTTGGTCGTGCCGTTGATGACCCATTAGGCTTTGCTCGACTAACTTACCAACCCGGCACGCGTGATGCGGAAGCTATGGCGGCGTTGTTAGGGCACGTGACCCGTTTGTTGGCGAAACGAGGGGATGGGTGCTTGCTAGTTGATCAGCGCTTGATGTCGCCGTTTACACCAACCGAACAAATTTTCGTGATCCAGCAATGGCTACCACGCGCGGTAGCCGAAGGGAGCTACCGATTTGGGGCAGTTGTGTTAGCCGAAAATGCGTTTGCGCGCTTGGCTACGCGTAGTGTAACCACGGCCGTGCGCGATATGCCTATGCTCTACCAGTACTTTGAACAGGAAGTAGATGCAGTTGCTTGGCTGCTTCAGCAGAAGCAACAAGCGCAGTTAGGACGGACGAAGTAATCTAGTGTCGCGTATTCCTTTACATATCACTAGATAAGCTAGAGCGAGCAGTATCTACCAGAACATGTTGCGGAGTCCAATGTACAGAAGCTCGACAAACCGTATTCGTCTTGATACCCCATTGTGCCTTAGTCACAAATTACCAGAATGACTTCTGGTGCGCGGCGCTATCTAGCTATCGTTATACAACTAGTGGTAGGCCACTTGCTGCCTAGTACGGAAGCTAACCTTCGCCCCTTTTCTATTCAGGAGTAGGATGCTTGTTGGGTGGCAAGGGGCAAAATACCGCTTGTTACCAGGTAAAGAACCTTGTTATTAAGCGCGCAAACCAACTACGTCCCGGGCCGGAATAGTCACCTTCGGTAGTTTTGCTTTAGTTGAAGGCATCTCGGTACAGGTGGCTAGCTGTTACTTAGTGATTAAAAGTGGCGGGTTGACTGCCACGGTTAAACGAGTACATCTTCCTTCTCATATGTGCGACGGAAGGCATAAACTTGCCGCGCATCCTCGGTTGCGACGGTCGTGAAGCTTCCCAGCCAAATAGCGGCGGAACGCTGACGCAAGCCAATAAATTTTGGTGCCAAGTAAATAAGTCCTTATTGAAACCTACCTCGTCGGGAGGGTGAATGCCTTGGTCTAGGTTGTGGGTTTCGGCTACGTACTTTTGTTCGGCCCACACCATGGGTTTGCGGTAGTAAGGGCAATTGCTACTCTACAAGCCGGCTTCGTCGCCGTAGAAAAGCATGGGGCTCCCACGTATAAGAGGCGGAAGGCCGCAATCAGTTTTTGCTTCTGTAGCTGAGCGTCCGTGGGCTTATGGGCGGTAGTCCCGGACTTCCTTGTGGCCAGAGGCATAATCGCCCTCCCATGCTCTCGACCAACGGACTCATTGGTGGAAGGTGGCTAGGGCCCCCGGCATATCGCGGGCGTTGAATGCTGCGTACGCTGTTCGAACCATGTCTCGATACGATGCTATACGAAAGAGTTGAGGGAATATCTTGGAGGTTTGGTCTATGAAGACGGAAACTAGAAGAAAAAAAGCAAAGTGGTTTCTGGTTGGACCTCTCGTGCTTTTCGGGTGTTCGCTCTAGGTTGCAGCCGCTTTGCGGCGTTCTGATTCGGCCTTTACAGCAGCCTTGAAGCCCTCATGGCTATGCAGTTCCGGATAGCTTTTCCAGACCGTGCCTGGTGCGTCTCCACTATGTAAGCGGCTTAGCGCATCGTTGAGAACGTCAGTTTCGGTTGATTGCTGTGGGGCTGCTTTCGCTTCCGCCGTCAACTGCTCAGATTCTTCTTCTCCAAAGAAGCCGTGTTGATAGAGGCCCGTTAGCTTTAGCACTGCCCGGCTGAGGGCCCGTTTCTCCGCTGTCTCTGCAAAATAGCTGTTTTTGCAGTTCTCCGGAACGGCACTACCATAGGTTTCTACCCTGGCTTCGTCCATCTGCGCTACTGCCTTGATGACCGCGTACTTGGGTTCAAGCTTCAGGGCTTTGTAGCTGACCTGGATTCCATAATGGGCTTGTACCTTCTCAATGCCCGATCGGGTAAGTATGGTATAGTGCTGGTGCTGGAAAACATCTTCCTTAATAAGGCCGCATTCTTTGTACAGGCTATTGAGCTTGTCGGCTTTCGTGGCGGGGGCTTGTTTCGCCATATTGGTCTACTAAGTATGGGAGTAATCGGAAAGGACCTGCGTGTCTGGAGTGGTATATTTTCTACGGTCTGAATTTCCTCTCAGTTGCTGTATAAGCAGTAGGAAAGAAAATGAACAAGCCCAATGAGGTGAAGTATAGCGCACCTGCAAGCGACAGCTCGTGCTGACGAACGTGCGCAGCCGTAGCACTAGGTACCGCTTTTCTCAGCACCGGGCCAAGTCCTTGACGGACCTAAGCAGCACCAGCTAGGGCTTTGGGGCCACCGTGGTGCGATTTGCTGCGGCGCCCTAGAAGGGAATACTTCCTGCTAAAGGGTAATTATGCACCTGGGTATAGGGATATGCTAGCGGGTATAGTAAGACACAACATCGTAGCGTACCACCGGATCAGTTATTGGTCCCTGGCTCGCTACGAAAGTAGGAGTGCGAATGCGCAAGGTATTCTTGGTCAATTCCTCTATACGGCTAATAATTCCGTCTTGACCAACGAGGGTACTTTGGGAGGCATCGTAGACATACGTAGGAACGACTGTGGCGGTGCTACCGACAAGGTACTTGCTCACTTGTGTGCCGTGGACCTCTAGGTAGTGCGGGGTAGGTATTATCCCTGGAAGAGGGATAGGGAGAAGCGTACCTTGTGCGCTATAGGTCTGGCTACGCTCAAAATTCCAGCGCCCCTCCAAGGCGGGAGCAGGCTCGGAATCTTTATCAGTAGAGCAAGCTGTAGCCGTGAGGAGCGTCAGACTCAGGAGTATTAGGTGGAGTACACGTTGCATCGGGATAAGGAATAGAGTGTAAAGCTAATCTGAACTACAGGCTTCGTGTTTAGCGGGTATAGTGGTCTACCTTCTGGTAAGGTATGTCTGGCTTGCGGCTTGGGTCTACGGTAATGACCATATAGTAAGGCTGAGCCGGAATCTCCTGTTGTTTTATAAACTGACTGGTGGCGCTGTAGCCGTAGTAAGTAGAGGATGTGGGGGCCATTTGCCTTGCATTTCGGGCATAGGCATAGGAGAATCTTTGCCGTAGGAGGTGGCTAGAAGAGTGCTGTTTAGAAGTAGGGCGGATAGTAATCGAGACATAAAAATGGGTTGAAGGATTTTTTACTCAACGAAAACCCGTAAAGATTACAACAATAGTCGTAACGCGTGGATCCTGCTTGTCCTTAACACAGATAGAATCACTCTTTCAGTGAATAATGAACTGGTCTGGTGAGAGAAACCGAATGGTGCCCATCGTGCCGCTCTTCAGAAGTAAAGACTTGTACAAGTATAACGTAAGAGAGCAGGTCTCTCAAGGCAACCCTTAAACCTTGTTTAGGTTTCATTTTAGAAGATACTACACTGTGTTTTCTGAATACACAGTCGTACTACTTTCCTAAGTAGCAGTAGATCATATTTTGAGTATGCCAGACTGTCGCGCCCAGCTCATTGCTTGCTGAATGCTGGCCTTCTCGGGATCCAGCCTCATCGTGAAGGTGTCTCGCTGGCCGTGCAGTCTTTCTCCAGCAGCCAGCTTTTGCTTGCACACGCGCCGCCGGTCCCGGAGCGTGTTGTACTTGTTCATGCCCATGTACTGCTTCCGAACGAAGGCCTGCTTATCAGTATCCCATATCCGGTAGTCGATATACCACCGCTTCGACAGGTCTCCATCGGCATCGAAGAGCCGGGGCTCATACTCGGGCGAAAATATAGAGTTGTGATAAAACTGTGATAAAAAAATATCAGGCAACAAAAAACGGCCTCTCCGCAATGGAAAGGCCGTTTTTGCAAGTAGCGGGGACGAGAGTTGAACTCGTGACCTCAGGGTTATGAATCCTGTGCTCTAACCAACTGAGCTACCCCGCCGGTTTTGATGCTGCAAAGGTAGAGACAAGATTTGACGGAATGCAAATCCTGTGAGAAAAAAAACCATGTATATTGGCTTCTAGCCGGTAAGTCATTGGCACACCGGATAGAAATTTTTACACGATTTGCTTATGCCGCTCTCCGCTACCCGCCGCAAACACCGATTTACGGTGGAATACCCTATCAATGCTTCCCCTAAAATTCTGTATCCGTACTTGGCTAGTGCTTCTGGGCTTTCCCAGTGGTTCTGCCAAGATGTGCGGCTGGATGAGGATCGACGGTTCAATTTCATTTGGGACAACCAACCGCACTTTGCCGAACTAAATTCGCATCGAACTAATCGGAGTGCGCGCTTCGTGTTCTTAGATGGAAACAAGCGTCCCACATCCGATGCTAATTACTTAGATTTTACTCTTGAAGAATCTCAACTCACTCAGGAAGTCTACTTGCGGGTAATCGACTACTCCGAGGAAACGGATGATGTAGAACTTCAGGAGATGTGGGACAACCTGATCCTGAAGTTGCGGGAACAGGTAGGAGGGTAGCACTGTTTACGACAATGCCACAAAGGGCAGACGCGAAACGAACTGTATCTTCGTTTCGTGTTTGCCCTTTTTCGTGAGTTGGTCCTCACACATCACTTGGGCTTCTCTCAACCATGAAAAAACTCGATAAGCTTATCCTAAAGGCCTTTGCAGGGCCTTTTCTGCTCACCTTTGCCGTGGTGCAGTTTATTTTTCTCATGCAGTTCATGATGAAATACATGGACGACCTGGTGGGAAAAGATTTAGGCTTAGGGGTTATTGCTCAATTGCTGTTCTTCTTCAGCGTTCTGATTGTCCCAATTTCTCTGCCGCTCGCCGTACTTCTATCGTCGTTGATGACATTTGGGACCCTGGGAGAGCACCACGAGTTAACGGCCATTAAGACTTCTGGCATCTCCTTGACGCGTATCCTCCGTCCTGTTTTACTAGTAAGTCTGTTGCTAGCGGGGGCCGGTCTGTGGTTCAATAATACCATTGTGCCTATGGCCAATTTGAAGGCCTATAGCTTGCTATGGGACGTGCGTCAGCAGAAGCTAGCATTGGATATTCGCGAAGGAGTATTCTACAATGGCATTCCCGGCTACACAATCAAGGTAAACAAGAAGCTGGGCGAAAATGGCGACTTGCTCAAGGGGGTGATGATATATGATCATACTCAGGGACGCGGTAGCAACACAGTTATTCTGGCCGACTCGGGCCGTATGTTTACCCGGTTTGGGGGCCAGTATTTGGGATTAGAGTTGTTTCGGGGGCGTACGTACGTAGAGCAGCCTGATGGTAACAGCCGATCAGGGGCGAACTTCATACGGCAGAACTTCGACCGCAACCTGATTACCTTATCGTTGGCGTCCTTCGGGCTCGACCGTACCCCGGACAAGCTGTTCAAGGAAAACAAGATGATGCTGAATTTAGGAGAGTTGAATCATTTCAACGATTCTCTCCGCACTCGCTTGTCCAATGAACGACGCTTGTTGGTACCCCAACTGAACCCGTATTACTCGTTTTTTCGCCTAGACACAACGGGCCGGGTGGCTATGCAACGGGTTGCTAGCTGGCAGATCCCTGCGTCGCGCCTGAAGCCGGTAACTCTGCCCATTACGCAGCAAGCTGCCAACCGTGCCCGCAACGTACGTTCCTTCCTCGGCACCAGTTCAGACCGCTTAACTGGTATTACGAAGGAGCGCGCCAACTTCCGGATTGAGTTTTATCGCAAGTTCACCCAGTCGGCGGCAGTGCTACTCATGTTCCTGATTGGGGCACCGCTGGGGGCTATCATTAAGAAAGGGGGGCTTGGGGTTCCTATTCTGATTTCGATTGTATTTTTTATCGTCTATTACGTGCTGTCCATTATGGGCGAGAAGTATGGCCGCGAAATCATTATGCCGGTAGGAGTGGGCATGTGGATGGCGTTTATTCTTCTGCTGCCAGTTGGACTGTTCTTCTTGTACCAAGCGCGGCATGACTCCGGAATTTTAGATGTTGACTGGACTCGGCTGCGGCCTCAGTGGTTGCGCTGGCCGTTGCGGGGCTACAAACGGGTAGTATAGAGTTGAAACCTGCTAAATTGCCGTTAGGAAATTAGTTTCGCGGCTTTGGTTATTTGCTGCCTTAAGAAAGTATTCCTGCTCGTTTCTCGCATGAAACAACTACCTTTGCAGCCACCCCGAAATGCGGGGTGGCTTTTCTTTTTCATTTTTTAATCTAAGACGGGGAAACCTATCTGCCGATGCAACTCACAACTGAAGCAAAACAGGCTATTTTCGAGAAAAACAGCCTGCAGAAGTCCTCTAGCGACACCGGTTCGGCCGAGTCGCAGATTGCGCTGTTTACGCACCGCATTTCGCACCTGACCGAGCACTTGAAGGTGAACAAGAAGGATTACTCGACCCGCCTGGGTCTGCTCAAGCTCGTTGGTAAGCGCCGTCGTATGCTGGATTACCTCCAGCACCGCGAAATCAACCGCTACCGCGCTATCATCAAGGAACTGGGTATTCGTAAGTAAGCCCACGGTCCGGAGCAGGGAGCCTTTCCATTGGAGAGGTTCCCTGCTCTTTTTTTGTGCGAAGCCAGGCGCATTATTCTTTTGGTTTCGTTGTTCCCCTCCCGGAAAGAAGATAACTCAGAGCAAAATAGGGCCATGCCGGCCCCATTTTTACGGCTGCTCGCCCGCTGCACGCTTTCAAAAAGCAATATTAGAAGATGCCCAATTACACTGCGGTTACCAAACACATCACGCTGCCCGATGGGCGGCAGATTTCTATCGAAACTGGCAAACTGGCCAAATTTTCCGACGGTGCTGTCGTTGTGCGGTTGGGAGACGCCATGCTGCTGGCCACGGTAGTATCGCAGCCCAGCGCCCGCGGTGACGTGGATTTCCTGCCGCTGTCCGTTGATTATCAAGAAAAATTTGGTGGCGCCGGCAAAATTCCAGCTCGTTTCAGCGCCGTGAAGGCCGCCTCTCTGATTACGAAGTACTCGTATCGCGCCTCGTAGACCGCATTTTGCGTCCGATGTTCCCTAAGGATTATCATTACGAAGTGCAGGTAATGATTTCGTTGATTTCAGCCGATAAGGACGTGCAGCCTGACGCACTTGCCGCCTTGGCTGCTTCCGCTGCCTTATCGGTTTCTGATATTCCGTTTGCTGGTCCTATCTCAGAAGTGCGGGTCGCTCGCATTGACGGTAAACTCCAGATTAACCCTAAGACGGACGACATAGCACGCGCCGACATTGACCTGATTGTAGGCGCTACCGCCGACTCAGTAGCCATGGTAGAGGGCGAGATGGATGAAGTGAGCGAAGAGGAAATGGTAGAAGCCATTGCTTACGCCCACGAGGCCATCAAAGAGCAAGTACGTGTTCAGCAGGAGCTGGCCGCCGAAGTTGAAAAGTCGCACGTAAAGCGTGACTACCCTAAATACGACGAGAACGACGAACTAAAGCAGCGCATCACTGCGGCTGTTTACCAAAAGGCCTACGAAGTAGCCAAGTCAGGTAACACGAGCAAAGCAGGCCGCAAGGAGTCGTTTAGCGCCATCAAGAAGCCACTGCTGGAAGAGTTGCAGGCTGAAAATCCTGAGCTGGACCTGAAAATGTTCGGCCGCTACTATGGTTCGGCTGAGAAAAAGGCCATCCGTGATATGATGATTAAGGAGCGCACCCGCCTCGATGGTCGTCAGCTCACGGAAATCCGTCCCATCTGGTCGGAAGTTAACTACCTGCCCGGTGCACACGGCTCCTCGCTGTTTACCCGCGGTGAAACCCAGTCGCTCACTACGGTTGCCCTGGGTACCAAACTCGATGAGCAGATTATTGACTCGGCTATGCAGTCGGGCTATAACAAGTTCATGCTGCACTACAACTTCCCGGCTTTCTCTACCGGTGAAGTAAAGCCAAACCGTGGCCCAGGTCGTCGGGAGGTAGGTCATGGCAATTTGGCAATGCGCTCCCTCAAAAAGGTACTGCCTTCGGAAGACGAAAATCCTTATACCATCCGCATTGTGTCGGATATTCTGGAGTCGAACGGCTCTAGCTCGATGGCAACGGTATGCGCTGGTTCGCTAGCTCTGATGGATGCTGGCATCAAGGTTCGGGCTGCCGTATCGGGCATTGCCATGGGTCTTGTGCAGGATAAAGAAACCGGCGAATACGCAGTGCTTTCGGACATCCTAGGCGACGAAGACCACCTCGGCGATATGGACTTTAAGGTAACGGGTACCGAAAAAGGCATCGTGGCTTGCCAGATGGACATCAAAATCCAAGGCTTGAGCAGCGAAATCCTGACAAAGGCCCTGCACCAAGCCCGTGAAGGCCGTCTGCACATTCTCGGCGAGATGGCCAAGACCATCAGTGCCCCTGCGGCTGAGCTGAAGCCTCATACGCCTCGCTCGCACAAAATGCTCATCGATAAAGAGTTTATTGGTGCTGTAATCGGGCCAGGTGGCAAAGTCATCCAGCAAATCCAGAAGGATACAAACGCTACGGTTATCATTGAGGAAAAAGACGAGAAAGGCCACGTGAGCATTTTCGCCTCAAATCAGCCGGATATGCAAGCTGCCATCGACCGGATTCGTGCAATTGCGGCCGTCCCAGAAGTGGGAGAAACGTACAAGGGCAAGGTTCGCTCCATCCAGCCGTACGGCGCGTTTGTGGAAATAATGCCGGGCAAAGATGGCTTGTTGCATATTTCCGAGGTAGCTCACGAGCGTTTGGCTTCCTTGGAAGGCGTACTGGAAATAGGACAGGAGATTGACGTGAAACTGCTCGATATCGACAAGAAAACGGGCAAATATCGTCTCTCTCGGAAGGTGCTTTTGCCTAAACCAGAGCGTGCCGCCGAATCAAACGGCGCAGCTCAGTAAGGATATTCCGAACTTTAGCGGGTACCGGCGTGTTGCACACAATCAATGCCGGTACCCGCGTTGGGGTATCCTCCGTATATCGGACTAATACGACGTTTTCTAGCATCAATAACTCAATTCTCACGCGCCTGCAATGAGACAGCTAAAAATCAGCAAGCAGATCACCAACCGCGAAAGCCAGTCGCTGGATAAATACCTCCAGGAGATTGGCAAGGTAGATCTGTTGACCCCCGACGAGGAGGTAACGCTGGCGCAACGCATTAAGGAAGGTGACCAGCAAGCGCTGGAAAAACTAACCAAAGCAAACCTACGCTTCGTGGTGTCGGTTGCCAAGCAATACCAAAACCAAGGGTTGTCGCTGGGCGACTTGATCAACGAGGGTAACCTGGGTCTGATCAAGGCTGCTAAGCGCTTCGACGAAACCCGCGGCTTTAAATTCATCTCTTACGCCGTATGGTGGATTCGTCAGTCCATTCTGCAGGCTTTGGCTGAACAGTCGCGTATTGTCCGTTTGCCCCTGAACCGGGTGGGCTCACTAAACAAGATTTCGAAGTCTTTTTCTGAACTAGAGCAGAAATTCGAGCGGGAGCCCTCACCCGAAGAAATTGCCGAAGTACTGGAACTGACAACTTCGGAAGTAGTGGACACCCTGAAGATCTCAGGTCGCCACGTGTCAGTAGATGCTCCGTTCGTGCAGGGTGAGGAAAACCGTCTGCTCGACGTACTCGAAAACGAGGACGAGGAGTCGCCTGATACGGGCCTAATGAACGACTCACTCCGTAAGGAAGTGCAGCGCGCCTTGAGTACGCTAACCAAGCGAGAAGCAGACGTAATCACGCTGTACTTTGGCTTGAATGGAGAGCACTCCCTCACATTGGAGGAAATTGGTGAGAAGTTCAACCTGACTCGTGAGCGGGTTCGTCAAATCAAAGAAAAGGCGATTCGTCGTCTGCGCCATACTTCGCGTAGCAAAGCTCTCAAGCCTTACTTGGGATAATTTTTTCTACGCCGCTACTTAAAACCCTGACCATTGGTTGGGGTTTTTTGTTGAGTTTAAGCCGCGTGCCTAGCGAAGACTACTTGCCTTTTCTGGCAAAGCTAGCAGCGTGCTCGCACTGCTGAGGTTGCGGCCGCCATCTTACTGCTGGCTCTTATTACCTTTGTATCCCAAATTCAACTCCCCATGGCGTTGCTGCCTGGGGGCGCTTCGACAACTCTCATGGAGAATACGACCTCGGAACACATCAAGTGTTTAATTATCGGTTCGGGCCCAGCGGGCTATACCGCAGCTATTTATGCTTCGCGAGCTGGCTTGCAACCCATTATGTATCAAGGTCTGCAGCCCGGTGGGCAGCTCACCATTACCAACGACGTAGAGAACTTCCCCGGCTACCCTGATGGCATCATGGGGCCAGAGATGATGGAGGACCTGAAAAAGCAGGCGGCCCGCTTTGGTACAGACATTCGCTATGGTATTGCCACCGCCGTAGATTTCTCTGGTCATCCGCACCGGGTAACTATCGACGAAAAGCTGGAGCTGACGGCCGATACTGTCATCATTGCTACTGGAGCTTCAGCCAAGTGGCTCGGCCTGCCGTCGGAGCAACGCCTGAATGGTTCTGGCGTATCGGCCTGCGCCGTGTGCGACGGTTTCTTCTACCGTGGAAAGGACGTGGCTATTGTAGCGCCGGCGATACGGCGGCCGAGGAAGCTACGTACTTGGCCAACCTGTGCTCCAAAGTGTACATGATTGTACGCAAAGGTGAAATGCGCGCATCCAAGATTATGCAAAAGCGTGTGCTTGACAACCCCAAGATTGAAGTGCTGTGGAACACCGTCACAGATGAAATTCTGGGAGAGCACGCAGTAGAAGCAGCTCGGGTAAAAAACACCGTTACGCACGAAACGCGGGAGCTTCCCATTGAGGGCTTTTTCGTAGCAATTGGCCACGAGCCAAACTCCAAAATATTCCAGCCCTACTTGCATCATGATGAGCAGGGTTACTTGAAAACCCTGCCAGGTACTGCCAAAACCAACGTAGACGGTGTGTTTGCCTGCGGTGATGTGCAAGACTTCACCTACCGCCAAGCCGTAACAGCGGCGGGCTCTGGGTGCATGGCGGCCCTTGACGCCGAGCGTTACCTGGCAGCTTTAGGCGACCATTAGGTGAACGAGTGATATAGTGAAATGGAAGGTTTTTTCGTTCTGTCGGGGCGGGCTCTGCTACCGAAGCCGGAACCTTCCATTTTGCTCTTCACCACCTCACTATTTCACCACCTCACCGATTTGCTCTTGCTTCATTTTGTGAAAATCTGGCTGCTGCCGCTGCTACTGATCGGGCTGTTTCTGAGCTTGCCCGGCCAGCTGCTTGCCCAGCGGCGCAAAACACCGGAGCCAAAGGCGAAAGCCGGCTCGGCAGGTAAGCGAAAGGACTTTTTTCGCATAAAATCGCCAACTATCCGCTACGTGCGGCCCGATACCACTATTCTAATTGAAACGGAGGAGCTGCCGGACGAAAGCTCCGACGCAGCCAAATCCATCTTCTTCAATCCTGCTAAGAAGCTGTCCATCGTAAGTGAAGACACGACCACGCTCAACGAGGGTGAGCAACACATTGTAGAAGTAAAAGAGGAGGTTCAGATTGACTCTAGCTGGATTCAAGTGGCGGGATACTATGCCATTTGGGATACCCACAACATTAACCCTTACCGAGTAGATGGTCGCCGCATTAAGGATACGCTAAACCTTAAGCTCACGGACCCGGAGCGACAGCGCTTCGCTAAGATGCCTCTAACCCGAACGCCTATTACCTCGGACTTCGGGTTTCGGGGGTACCGCTGGCACTATGGTACTGACCTAGACCTCGAAACGGGCGATTCCGTAAAGGCCGCCTTCGACGGGGTAGTGCGTATTGTAAAATGGGATGGCTCAGGCTACGGCAACTATATTCTGGTGCGTCATTACAATGGTATTGAGACGCTGTATGGGCACTTGCAAAAGCAACTCGTTACGCCTGGTACTTTCGTAAAGGCAGGACAGCTAATAGGTTGGGGGGGCAATACGGGCCGGAGCAGTGGGTCTCACTTGCACTTCGAGATTCGCTACGAAGGCAACCCCATCGACCCGGAGCGGATGTATGACTTCCCCGATTACCGGCTGATCAAGGATAACTTCCAGATTACGTCGGCCCTGTTTGCTTATTACAGCAAGTCGTTGCGCTACCGCGGTGGCAGCGTACCGGGCGCAGGAAGTGGGAGCAGCAGTAGTCGGAGCAGTAGCAGTGCCAAACCATCTGCCGCGCGGCGGATCGTGACGCACAAGATCAGAAGTGGCGACACGCTCTCGGAAATTGCGGATAAGTATGGCGTCTCGCAAGCACAGTTGCGCCGCCTAAATGGCGGTACTGCCGTGCTGCGGGTAGGACGCACGTTGCGAATTAAGTAGCGTAGTATACCACTTACGCACCATAACGAAGGCCCGCTGCAGTCTGACTACAGCGGGCCTTCGTTATGGTGATCTGCCTACGGCGGCTTTTACGGGAGCTACAAGGTATGTTTACCTACGGTAGTTCCTTTAGAGCTGAAGCATGGGGAAGCTTCGCTGGTGCCAATAGGGGTAGATGGGCGAGGTTTCACTGGCAGCGTCTAGTATCGCAACCTGTTCGGGAGTGAGGTTCCAGCCGGCGGCGGCTAGGTTCTGCCGCAGCTGTTCTTCAGTACGGGCCCCAATAACCAGGTTAACTACCGTCGGGCGTTGCAAAAGCAGTTTAAGGCAACTTGGGCCACCGTCTTACCGGTCTGAGCCGCTACTTGATCCAAGGCATCCACGATGTTGAATAGCAACTCATCGGGTACTTGGGGACCTTGTCCGCCACCCTGGGCTAGACGGCTGTTGGCGGGAGCGGGCTGACCACGGCGGAATTTTCCGCTCAGCAAGCCAGCCGACAAAGGGCTCCATACAATCGTCCCGACACCCTGGTCGACACCTAGGGGCTGGAGTTCCCATTCAAATTCGCGGTTGGCTAGGGAGTAGTAAGCCTGGTGTCCTACGTAGCGGGCCCAGCCATGGCGCTCCGATACGCTCAGGGACTTCATTAGGTGCCAGCCCGAGAAGTTGGAGCAAGCAATGTAACGCACCTTGCCGCTTTGCACCAGTGTATCGAGGGTGCGTAGGGTTTCTTCTACCGGCGTGCGGGCGTCGAAGCCATGCATGTGGTAAATGTCGATATGATCGGTGCCCAGACGGCGCAAACTGTCCTCGCACGCTCTCACAAGGTTCTGACGAGAAGAGCCGTATGCGTTCGGGTCGGTGCCCATGGGGAAGGTGGCTTTGGTGGAAAGCAGCACCTCGTTACGACGGCTCTTGATGGTTTTGCCCAGGATAGTTTCGGCCATACCCTGGGAGTACACGTTGGCCGTGTCGAATAAATTGACGCCAGCCTCCAAGCAAATATCAACTAGCCGCCGAGCTTCGTCGACTTGGGTACTGCCCCATGCTTTAAAAAACTCATTGCCGCCGCCAAAAGTGGCCGTGCCGAAGCTCAGCACGGGAATGCGTAGGCCAGAGGCACCTAATTGTCTGTGTTCCATGTGGTGGGAAGATGGGCGCGGATGTTGGCCCTATTAACGTAAGAATAGGGGGCTGCTAGAGCAGAACAGACCCCATATCCGGCAAAGGTAGTTGGGCCAGCGGATGTTTGCCGGCACAAGAGCTAAAACATAACGCACCGGTAAAAGCCGCCCAACCTAGTACTTTTGCCCGTGCTGCACTAGGTACCAGGCCCGCATACTCGCGAAGTAGGGGCCTGAATTTTTGGTTGCTTTTTTCCCCTCACATGAAACTTGATATACTGGCCTTTGGCTCGCACCCCGACGATGTAGAAATGTCCTGCTCTGGCACCCTACTAGCTGCTTCTGCTACGGGTAAGAAAACGGGCATCATCGATTTAACTAGGGGAGAGCTGGGTACCCGTGGTACGCCCGCTACCCGCGCGCAAGAGGCTGAAGCGGCCAGCCGCATCTTAGGCTTGAGCGCCCGTGAGAATCTGGGCTTGTCGGATGGTTTCTTCCGTAACGACCGGGAGCACCAGCTGCCCGTCATTGCCGCACTGCGTCGCTACCAGCCCGATATTGTCCTCTGCAACGCCATCAACGACCGGCACCCCGACCACGGCCGCGGTTCCCAGCTTGTATCAGAATCCTGCTTTCTTTCCGGTCTGCGCATGATTGAAACCTTCGGCGACGATGGGCAGCCCCAAGAGCTTTGGCGCCCCCGCTTGGTATTCCACTACATCCAGGACCGCCAGATCCCGGCCGATTTCGTGGTGGACATTTCAGCCCATTGGCCCAAGAAGTGGGAGAGCATCAAGGCGTACCGCACTCAGTTCCACGATCCTGCCAGCAGCGAGCCGGCGACCTATCTCTCCACGCCGGTGTTCAGCAACTTTATGGAAGCCCGCGCCCGCGAGTTTGGCCACCTGATTGGGGTAGAGTTCGGGGAAGGCTTCACCCGCGAACGGCCAATTGGGGTACGAGAGGTGACAGAGTTGATTTAGAAAAACCAGTAGCTGGTTTCGTTACAAGACAAAGGCTCGGCCACCTAGGCCGAGCCTTTGTCTTGTAACGAAGGTAAGCACTACCGCACGCCCAACCGGTTTCGTTTCCAGGCCGAGCCGTTGGAAGCAGCCGGAGCATCCGAAGCGGCCACGGGGGCTTTCTTCTCCGTCATGAGCATGGCGGTGAGGACCGCGGCGAGCTTGGCCGTGGTTGCATCCGGGGCAGCGGGCTTCAGGGTCTCGGCCGTGAAATGGTCGCGGATGAAGTTAGTGTCGAAGTTGCCGCTCACGAAAGCGGGGTGTTGCAACACGTAGCGGCCGAAGCCCAGCGTGGTTTCAATGCCGGTAATTTGGTACTCGTCGATGGCTCGAAGCATTCGCTCAATGGCCTCCTGGCGGGTAGCCCCGAAGGTGACGAGTTTGGCAATCATGGGGTCGTAGTAAATCGGAATGTCCATGCCCTGCTCAAAGCCATCGTCTACGCGCACGCCGGGCCCCTGAGGACGTACGTAGGTAGTCAGGGTGCCAATATCGGGTAGGAAGTTGTTCTGCGGGTCTTCAGCATACACGCGCAGCTCCAGGGCGTGGCCTTGAATTGCTAACTCTTCCTGGCGGAAGGCAAGGGGCAGGCCCTGGGCTACCTTGATCTGCTCCTTCACCAGGTCGAGGCCAGTGATTTGCTCGGTCACGGGGTGCTCTACCTGCAGGCGGGTATTCATCTCCAGGAAGTAGAAGTTGCGCTGGTCGTCCAGGAGGAACTCCACGGTGCCGGCCCCGGTGTAGTTGCAGGCCCGGGCTACATCCACGGCGCAACGGCCCATTTCAGCCCGCAGCTCGGGCGTGAGGACCGAGGAGGGCGCCTCTTCAATTACCTTTTGGTGGCGGCGCTGAATGGAGCACTCCCGCTCGAACAGATGCACAATGTTGCCGTGCTCGTCGCCGAGTACCTGTATTTCAATGTGGCGCGGACCTGTTACAAATTTCTCAATGAACACTGCGCCGTCGCCGAAAGCGGAGGTAGCTTCCGATACGGCAAGCTGCATCTGCTCCTCAAACTCGTCCATGTGATGTACTAGGCGCATGCCCTTGCCGCCGCCGCCGGCCGAGGCCTTGATAAGCACCGGGAAGCCTACCTGCTGAGCAATTTGCTTGGCAGCCTGCACATCGGTAATGGCTTGGTCGAGGCCGGGCACTAGCGGGATATTATAGGCTTTCACGGCTTGTTTAGCCGAGAGCTTGTCACCCATCACATCCATAGCTTCGGGCGAGGGACCCACGAAAATCAGTCCGGCCTCCTGCACTTGGCGGGCAAACTCGGCATTCTCAGATAGGAAGCCGTAGCCAGGGTGAATGGCATCGACACCCAGTTGGCGGCAAACGTCGAGAATCTTATCGCCGCGGAGGTAGCTGTCCTTAGAGGCGGGTGGGCCCACACACACGGCCTCATCGGCGTAGCGTACGTGCAAAGCATTACGGTCAGCTTCACTATAAATAGCGACGGTTTGCAAGCCCATTTCTTTGGCTGAGCGTAGTACGCGCAAAGCAATTTCGCCCCGGTTGGCAACGAGTAGCTTGGTAATCTTTTTCATGTAGGGAGGGTGCGGGTGGGAGAGGTAAAAAGAACGTAGCTGAATATCTCTACTGACGAGCTAGCCGTAGATGGCGTAATACGCCCTAGCCAGTGGGTTTTCCTGGTCAAAGAAACGCCATTCTAGCCGTACCATAAAACGCCATCGACCGTTTTGGCGAGGGTTGGATGCATGCAGAAAGCGGCTACCTTTGCGGATTGCCATAACTTTGTACATTACCTGAGAGTTTAGCCCTTGGGCTTGACCGCTCGTTTTCGTTTCACATTCAACCTGTTCCCTCGTGGATCTATTCGAGAAGATTGCCGCCAACCGCGGCCCGCTAGGTGTCCACTCACACTATGCGCACGGCTATTTCGCATTCCCCAAGCTGGAAGGCGAGATTAAGCCCCGCATGATTTTTCGCGGTAAAGAGGTTCTCACCTGGAGCCTGAACAACTACCTGGGGCTTGCTAACCACCCAGAGGTGCGCAAAGCCGATGCTGACGCCGCCGCTGAGTATGGCATGGCTCTGCCGATGGGTGCCCGGATGATGTCGGGCAACTCCAACCTGCACGAGCAACTAGAAAATGAACTGGCGGAGTTTATCCAGAAGCCGGATTGCATGTTGCTCAACTTCGGCTACCAGGGCGTAGTATCCATCATTGATGCGATGGTGGGCCGCCACGACGTGATTGTGTACGATGCGGAGTCGCACGCGTGCATTATCGACGGGGTGCGCCTGCACGCCGGCAAGCGCTTCGTGTACGTGCACAACGACATGGCCAGCCTGGAAAAGCAATTGGAGCGGGCAAAGCGAATTACGGACGAAACGGGCGGCGGCATCTTGGTAATCACCGAGGGGGTGTTTGGCATGTCGGGCAACCAGGGCGACTTACGCGGTGTGGTAGCTTTGAAAGAGAAGTACCAGTTCCGGTTGTTCGTTGACGATGCGCACGGGTTCGGCACCATGGGCACTACTGGCGCTGGAACGGGCGAAGAACAGGGCGTACAAGACGGTATCGACCTTTATTTTTCTACGTTCGCCAAGAGCATGGCTAGCATCGGCGCTTTCGTAGCAGGGCCCGAGAATGTAATTGAATATTTGCGCTACAACATGCGTAGCCAGATTTTCGCCAAATCCTTGCCCATGCCGCTGGTGGTGGGCGCTTTGAAGCGTTTGGAGCTGCTACGCACTCGCCCCGAGCTCAAGGAAAACCTGTGGACGGTAGTACGGGCCTTGCAAAGCGGCCTGCGCGAAAAAGGCTTCAATATTGGCACTACGACGTCGCCCGTAACGCCAGTACTCCTGCAGGGCCAGATTTCTGACGCAACCCAAGTAACCTTCGATCTGCGTGAGAATCACGGTATTTTCTGCTCTATCGTGGTGTATCCTGTGGTTCCTAAGGGCGTTATCATGCTACGCATCATCCCCACGGCTGCGCACAGCCTTGAGGACGTAGCCACTACCATTACAGCCTTCGAAGCAGTGCAAGAGAAGTTGGCTAAAGGACAATATTCCAAAGCAGTAGTACCTGCAGACCTGCAGGGCTAGATGCAGCTTTGCTAAATACAAAAGCCGGTTCCTACCCCAGGGACCGGCTTTTGTATTTGGTACTATTTCCAGTAGGGGTTGCTACTGCTTGCATCTACTGTTGAGGTGTTTATCCATAAAAAGTGCTCTATCTCGCCGAAAAAGGCATTTAAGAAAAAAACTTGAAAAATTGCTTGTATTTGAAATCCCAGTATATTAGAGCCGGTTAAACACTTTTTCCACACCAAACAACCCCTCCCAAATGAGCAATTTTAGCCAACTGAAAGACCTGGTGCTGTCGCTGGAAGCCGACTTCGAGAAGTTCTACGATAAGGGCAACTCGGCCGCTGGCACCCGCGTGCGTAAGGGCATGCAGGAGCTGAAGAACATGGCCCAAACCATCCGTACGGAAGTACAAAACGCTAAGAATACCGCTGCAGACTCTGCGCCTAAAGCTGCTCCCGCTGCTAAGAAAGCTGCGCCTGCTGCCAAGAAAGCTGCACCTGCTAAAAAGAAGTAAGTAGGCACCGCAGCTTCTGCGGTGTCGATAGTTACACGTAAGGCCTTGCCGGTTAACGGTGGGGCCTTTCTTATTTGGCTGAGCCGGGGAGCACCTCAGGCTGGCCGCCTAGGTTTTGCGTATCGCGCTTATAAGGACTAAGCGTCTTTACAAGTAGAGCCCTTCCGCTACTGCATTGGCGAGTAGTGGAAGGGCTCGGGTTGGATGGGCAGCCAGCACGCTTAATGGGTGAGGCGCTTATACTACTTTGATGAGGTAGTAGTTTTTCTTTCCTTTTTGGGCCACTATGTATTGATTCAGCAGCAACGGAACCTCCGTAGCTTGCTGCTCGGGGGTAGCTTGGTGCGGTTCAGGCTGACGCCTCCGCCCTGAATCATCTTGCGGGCTTCCCCTTTTGAAGAGAATATGATGCTGTTGGTTGCTTCGCTAAGCAGGCCAATAACATTTTGCTCCGCCAGTGCGGTCTGGGGCACTTCGATGCTCGGAACGCCTGCGAATACGTCGAGCAGGGTAGCCTCATCAAGTGTCGCTAGGTCGCCCCCGCCGAAAAGTACCTGGGATGCCGACAGGGCTGCTTCGTAAGCAGCTTCACCGTGCACCCGGGTGGTTACGTCTTTGGCCAAGGCTTTCTGCAACGTGCGCAAGTGGGGCGCTTGGGCGTGCTCAGCCTCTAGCGCTTCAATCTCGGCCTGGGGTAGCAGGGTAAACACGCGGATGAGGCGTGGCACGTCAGCATCGGCAGCATTGAGGAAGAACTGGTAGAACTGGTAGGGCGAAGTCATGGAGCCATCGAGCCACACCGTGCCCGTTTCGCTCTTGCCATACTTGGTGCCATCGGCCTTGGTAATGAGCTGGCCGGTGAGGGCGTACGCTTTGCCCTCGCCACTAGTCATGCGGCGAATAAGCTCCGTGCCCGTGGTAATGTTGCCCCACTGATCGGAGGCTCCCATTTGCAAGGTAGTGCCCAAGTTTTGGTAGAGGTGGAAGAAGTCGTAGCCCTGCAGCAGCTGATAGCTAAACTCAGTGTAGCTGAGGCCTTCCGCACCCGACTCCTCATTACCGCTGATGCGGCGCTTTACCGAGTCCTTGGCCATCATGTAGTTTACCGTGAGGTGCTTGCCTACCTCACGCAGAAATTGCAGAAAGCCGAACTCCTTAAACCAGTCGTAGTTGTTGACCACTTTGGCGCCGGTGGGGCTTTCGTTGAAGTCAAGAAACTTCTCTAGCTGCGCCCGAATGCCGGCTTGGTTGCGGCGCAAGGCCTCCTCATCCAGTAAATTACGCTCCGATGATTTGCCGGATGGGTCGCCAATCATACCAGTAGCGCCGCCTACGAGGGCAAGCGGGCGGTGGCCGGCCCGCTGCAGGTGCACGAGCAGCATAATGGTTGCCAGGTTGCCGATGTGCAGGGAAGGCGCCGTCGGGTCGAACCCGATATACCCCGTGATGGGGGCATTCTGACGGAGGTGTTCATCGGTACCGGGCATCATGTCGTGAAACATGCCCCGCCAGCGTAGTTCTTCTATTAAATCCACTGAATGAAAACGTGAATGGGTGAAATGGTGTACTGCTTGGCCGAACTGGCAACCCAGAGCGCACAGTCAGGCCAGTGAAATCCAAGCAGCTGCTAGGACGCGGCCCTAACAACTGGACAAAGGTAGTAAGCATTGGTACCTTTGTTTATCGGAAATGCCAGCCGTCTGCTCACTTCCTTCACTACCTCACAGTTTTCAGCGCGTGACCCTCACCCCCGACGAAATTCTTAAGCAACTCCAGCAGCGGCAGTTTGCGCCCGTGTATTTCCTGCAAGGGGAGGAGCCCTACTACATCGACTTGGTGGCCGACTTGCTGGAGAAACAGGTACTTCAGGAGCATGAAAAGGGCTTCAACCAAGTAGTGCTCTATGGCAAGGACACAGATGTAGCAGGCATTCTGGGGCAGGCCAAGCGCTTTCCTATGATGGCGGAGCGCTCGGTGGTGCTGGTAAAGGAAGCCCAGGCCGTGGCCGATTTAGAATCGGAAAAGGCGTGGCCATTTCTGGAAGCCTACCTCAAGAATCCGCTGCAAAGCACCGTGCTGGTATTTTGCTACAAGCACAAAACCCTGGATGCGCGCAAAAAGCTGGGTAAGCTGCTAGCTGGCGACAAGAAGGAGCCCGCCCCGGCTGGTACCGTGCTGCTTACCAGCAAAAAGCTCTACGACAACCAGATGGCACCCTGGCTCACGAACTATGTGCGCAGCAAGGGCCAGCAAATCACCCCCCAGGCGACCAACATGCTGGCCGAGTACATTGGCGCTGAACTGGGCCGGCTGACCAATGAGGTAGACAAGATGCTGATAAACCTGTTGCCCGGTCATGCCATTGATGAGGACCTAGTGCAGCGCATGGTGGGCATTAGTAAGGAGTACAATATCTTCGAGCTACAGAGCGCATTAATCCGCCGCGACGTGCTGAAGGCCAACCGCATTCTGCTCTACTTCGAGGCGAATCCTAAGAATAACCCCCTCATTCCGAACCTGACGCTGCTGTTCAACTACTTTTCGCGTCTGCTGGCCTTGCACCAGTTGCCCAACCCAACGGAGGCCGACTGGAAACGCCTCAACCTAGCCAACAGCTACGCCCGCCGCGACTACCAAACCGGCCTGAAAGTATTCGACTTTGCCCGTACCCGCGACATCGTGCACCTCATTCGGCGGGCCGACGCCCAAAGCAAGGGTATCGACAGCGGCTCCATGACGGACGGGGAAATCCTGCGGGAACTAGTCTGGCTGATTCTGCATCCCGTGCCGTTGCATGCAGTGGTTGGAATGTAGTCAGGTTGTCACCTAGGCCTTTCGAAGCAAGGAGCCGCCCCAGAATAGAAACCCCGCCCCAACCGTCTGCTTACTGCACGCCATGCCTCCCCAAGACGACTACCAGACGCCGGAAAACGAGGCCGCGCATTGTTACACCTTTGCCAGCCTACCCGTAGCGGAACTAACGGCCGCCGATGTAGAACAGCGCTGCGCCACACCTGTGGCAAGGGAAACGCGTGCCCTCAACGCTATTACTCCCGAAGCTCTGACCCTAAACCACGGTACATTCAGCAGGGCGGGGGGGCTGGCATGGCCCACGGTAGCGGTAGTGCAGCAGGAGCGTAGCGTGTTGGTTTCATGCACCTGTGCGGGCCCAGCAGCGCAGCTATGTGAACACCAGGCCCAGGTGCTGCTGGCCGTGCTGCACCGCTCGGAGCTGCGGATTTTCTTTGATGCCAAGCTGCGCCAGGATCGGTTGCGGGCTGCCGCTAAAGACTACGGCTTGGAGCAGGAAACCAATCTAGAAGCACACCTGCAGCTAACTTATACCGACCAGGCTGTAACCATTGCACCCATCCGCGCATCGCTGCTGCCCATAACGGCTGCTACCAAGCAGGAACTCATACGGCAGTTGCTACCCGAGCAGCATCTGCCGGAACCGAACACAGCCCAGCGCCAGCGCTTTATCGTGCTGGGGCGCCACCGCTATTATGGGCACCTAACTATTCAGCTGGTAGAAGCTGCGACTACTGCCGCCGGCAACCCGAAGAATCCGCTCACGTTCCTGAACCCGCTTGATGGCATCTGGAACATCTCGGACCCCGATGCCCTAAAGTTCTATACTGGCTTGGCGCGGTTTCAGCATAACTACGACGATGCCCGCACTGGGGCGGCTCTGGAGGCCCTGCGGGCCGTTGTGAAGAACCCCGAGGGAATCCCCGTTCTTGCCCACCGCTCGGCCCTGGGTGAGAAAGTTACGGCGCAGTCGGTGGAGGCGGTGCGGGTGCACCACGTCCGGCTGGAAATGCGGCTACTGGTAACCCAGCAAGCGGAGTTCTATCAAGTGACGGGCAAGCTGCATCTGCTCGACCAACTCTTGGAGCTGAGAGACCTAACCATCCAGCACGAGTACTTTGTTGCCGTGCATGGGGAGTTATACTTGCTCGACAGCTTGGAGGTATGGCGCGTAGTGGAGTTCTTCAAACAGCATAACAACGCCTTGCTGATCCACCAGTCAAAGTTCGACGAGTTTCAGCGGGAGGTGCTAACGAACTTGGAGGACCGCCTGCGCATCACCTACTCTTACGTGCGGCCTGCTACCCGCCGACAACTGCAGGAGGCGGGCTTTGACCAAACGCCCGAGCTGGTCCTGTACCTGTCTGACGCGGGGCTGCACGTAGAACTGTTGCCCGTAATGCGCTACGGCACCCGGGAGGTATCGGTGTTGTCGCGCCGCCAGCTGTACGCCACCGACGTTCTGGGCCGACCCTTTGTAGTCGTCCGTGATGCAGCAGCAGAAGAACGTTTCTTGCAGGCCCTTGTACGCCAGTATCCTATCTTTCAGGAGCAGTTGGCGCAGCAAACCCTATACATGCCAAAAGCTCAGTTTTTGGATGAGAACTGGTTTCTGGATGCGTTCGAGAGCTGGCAGGCGCAGCATATTATGGTGCTCGGCTTCAACCAGCTCCGGCAGAATACACTAAACCGGCACAAGGCTCGCATTAGCGTGCAGGTAAGCAGTGAAACCAACTGGTTTGAAACCAAGGTGCAGGTGCGTTTCGGCTCCCAACAGGCCTCCCTTCGGCAGTTGCAGCGCGCTGTCCGTAACCGCAGCCGCTACGTGCACCTCGATGACGGCACCCGCGGCATCCTGCCCCAGGAGTGGGTCGAGAAGTTTGCCACCTATTTCCGGGCTGGCCAGGTAGTAGAGGAGCAGCTCCGAACCCCCGCCGTGAGCTTCGCCTCGGTGGAAGAGCTCTACGAAGAAGCAATGCTCACAACCGAAACCAAAGCTCGCCTGGCCGAGTATCGCACGGCCGTGGCCAGCTTTGCCGGCATTGGGGAGGTGGCGGTGCCCGCGGCCTTGCGGGCTACTCTACGTGGCTATCAGCAGCAGGGCCTGAACTGGCTTACTTTCCTAGATTCCTTCGGCTTTGGCGGGTGCTTGGCCGATGATATGGGACTTGGTAAGACCGTTCAGGTGCTGGCCTTCGTCTTGCAGCAGCTGGAGCAGGGGCGCACGGGGGCTAGCCTAGTAGTGGTGCCTACCTCACTACTATTTAACTGGCAGGCTGAAATAGCCAAGTTTGCGCCTTCTCTACGTGTGCATGTGGCCTACGGTAGTGGTCGCTCTGCCACTATGGACTACGCTGCCTATGCTATCGTACTGACCACCTACACTACTCTGGTAGCCGACATCAAACAACTGAAGGAATACCGGTTCAACTATGTTTTCCTGGACGAGGCGCAGGCTATCAAGAATCCGGACTCGCTGCGCTACAAGGCGGCCTGCTTGCTGCAGGCCCGCAACCGGGTAGTTCTGACGGGTACGCCACTGGAAAACAATACCTACGACCTGTATGGGCAGCTATCCTTTGCCTGCCCCGGCTTGTTGGGTACCCGCCAGCAGTTCCGCGCCCACTTCGCCGACCCCATCGACAAGTTTAAGGATGGGGAGCGGGCCCGAGAGCTGCAGCGGAAAATCAGCCCGTTTGTGCTGCGCCGCACCAAGGCACAGGTAGCTTCTGAGCTACCGGAGAAAACGGAGATGGTGCTCTACTGCGAAATGGGAGCCGAGCAACGCCGGGTGTACGAAGCCTGCAAACAAGAGTACCGCGACCTGCTGCTGGGGCAGTTAGACGATGGGGTGCAGCGGGAAAGCCTGCACATCTTGCAGGGCATCACGCGCCTGCGCCAAATCTGCAATTCGCCGGCCCTGCTGCGTACTACGGAAGACTACGGCCACGCCTCTGCTAAGCTAGAGGTGTTGGTAGAGGAAATCAGAAATAAGGCTCCCGAGCATAAAATCCTGGTATTCTCCCAGTTCGTAGCCATGCTAGACCTCATTCGATACGCGTTGCAGGCCCACGATATTCCCAGCGTCACGCTTACGGGGCAAACTCGCAACCGGGCGGGCGCTGTGACAGCGTTTCAGGAAGATGAAAGCACGCGCGTTTTCCTCGTAAGTCTGAAAGCCGGGGGTACGGGCCTCAACCTCACCGCGGCCGATTACGTGTTCCTGGTAGACCCATGGTGGAACCCCGCCGTTGAGAATCAAGCCATTGACCGAAGCTACCGCATTGGGCAAACAAAGCACGTAGTTGCCGTTCGCCTGATTTGCCCCGATACCATTGAGGAGCGAATGATGCAGCTGCAAGAAGGCAAGCGGGAGCTGGCCCACGAACTGATCCGTACCGACACGGCCTTGCTGAAAAGCCTTACAAAACAGGAGCTATTAGCACTATTTAGCTAAGTAACTCCTGTTTTGTAAGGCTTTTCAGCAAGGCCGTGTCGGTACTTATTCCCAAATATGATTTGCCTCTGTTAGAATAATCGGCTTGTCGTCGGTAATCACAATGGTATGCTCGTGCTGAGCCACAAAGCTGCCATCTTTAGTTACCAGGGTCCAGCCGTCGCTGAGCTGATGAGCCAGCGAGGCGCGGGTAGAAATAAATGTTTCTACTGCTACCACTGAGTTTTTCTTGAAGCGCTTTAAGTTGTACCGGTCGTAGTAGCAGGGTATCTCCTTGGGTTCCTCGTGCAGGCTGCGGCCGATGCCGTGCCCCACCAGGTTCTTGATAACCCGAAAACCCGCTTTTCGTGCTTCGCCTTCAATCAGCCCGCCAATATCGGCAATGCGTACGCCACCGCGAATGCGGCTAAGGGCGGTGCGCAAGATTTGACGTGAGGCATCGACCAGCGGCTGGTGCTGGTGAATATCGGACCCGAGCACAAAAGAGCCGCCATTATCGGCCCAGTAGCCGCCTAGCTCCGCCGACACGTCGATGTTCACCAAGTCGCCGTTCTGTAGCACCTTGCGGGCCGATGGGATGCCATGTGCCACTTCGTTATTCACGCTGATGCACGTCCAGCCGGGAAAGCCATAGGTAAGCCGCGGGGCCGATTTGGCACCCAGCGCCGCCAAAATACGTCCGCCATATTCGTCTAGCTCTTTGGTTGTCATACCCGGCTGGGCATACTCGCGCATTTGTTTCAGGGTAGTACCGACGGCTTCACTAACGAGCTGCAGGCCAGCTAAGTCTGCTTGGGAGGTAATGGACATGGGCGGAGAAATAGGGTGCTCAGATATGAAACAGCGTTGGCTGCTTAACACGGAAAAGCGGCGTTAAGTTATGTTCGTAGTTGGGTGGTAGCTTTTCAGGCAGGCTTACGTTTACCTATCTGCCTGCTAGGCAACTCAGCCAACGGGAGCCTAGCTAAATAGGGCCAAAAAGTCCGTTCTTGGTAAGAAATAGACTCTGGCAAGGTACACCATTCTGAAAAACTTTCGGCGCGTCTTTACTAATACAGCAGTTGCGCAAGGGTACCGAACCCACTAGCTGGCCCCTAAGTACTTTCCCAAGGCTCGCCACGCTGTTACCGCGTAGAAACGTAGCCGCTCATTTTCCATACGGTGTCTAGTTCGGTTGCTGGTTTGCTACTTGAGCTGAACGCTTGCAACCTCTGGTTACCGTGTGAGTGGGCTACTGGTGTCGCAGTTATTGGGGCAGCGGGCATCCGTTTCACCCACGATAGGAGCCACCAACCCTTCCGTAGCGCCCCTAGGCCTAACGACTTCGACCCCATTTCTATCTACCGCTACTACAATCATATGGGTTACTCCCAAGGAGTCGAGCCCTAGGTACATGCGCAGGCCGCCTTTATTACCAGAGGAATTTACCTGCTTTAAAATATCAGCGACTAGCTTCTCATTGATGTAAAAAGCGCGGGGATGCGAGTACGCGTTTGGAAAGGACACCCGGTATCGGCGAGTCCAATCAGCTAGTATGTTTATGCCAGCTTCGTCCGTAACGGGTTTTCCAGCGTCCGGATTGTGGTTGTTCGATGGCGTAGATCCGGCCGGGGCAGCACTAACGGTTTGGGGAGGGGCAGGCCGATCTGCCGTGGCGTTTGGAGAATCGGCTTGCTGGCAGCAGGTAAGGACGCTACCTATTCCGACGGCGTGTAGTACTTTGCGGAAAAGATGAATACTAGGGACCATGGGTGTAGAATATGATGGAAAGGGTACCAGACTGGTGCATGAAAGCGGGGTGTGTTGTAGGGCGCATATGGATGGCCTAATGCCTGCGTATTAGTCAAGACACTATCATAAAAAGCCAGAATAGAGTAGAACTACACCTCATCACGGAAAGCCGCTAATGCAAGTATTCGATATCATTCAAATGTCACCCAAAGAGGTGTTCATCGCCGGTCAGGTGGAAGGCGACATCATGCCGGGCATGTGGGAACTGCGCCGTAACCACGAAGGCGTAGCAACACTAGAAGTATTGGGGGAGGCACAGATAGAAGCGGGCCGCAAAGGCAAGCTGGCGCCCCCGCGGGTGGCCGTGTGCCGGGGCGTAGTAGACAAAAGCCGCTTTGACTTCACTCGCGACGACGTAACGCTGGTGCGGCTATAGAAAGCCCGGGGCTTATTGTTCGAGTGGGCTATTTCGGTCGCAATTATCGGGGCAGCGGGTTGCTGATTCTCCCAGAATGAAACCAGCTCTGAGAGGTACTTGCCGTTTAGGCTCTAATACGTTGGTGCCATTCTCCCGCACGCCTACTAGAATAACGTGGGGAGTGCGGGCGGAATCCAGGCCAAAGTACAGCCGCATGCCTCCCTTCGGGTCATTGGGGTTGGAACCCTGCTCTTGGGACAAGATTTCTCTTACCAGCTTGGCGTTGATGTAATAGGCCTTGGGCAGGGCTGGGTACTGCTGCCGAAAGCGCCGCGTCCAGGCAGCCATGCTATCCTTCCGCGCTGGCGTGGCCACTCGGCGCCCGGCCCTGGGGTTGTGGTTGCCCGCCTGAGTCTGCGGAGATGCTTGCGCGTTCTTAATGGTGGTGGGCGCTACAGGGCGGCTCCGCTGACCTAGTACATAGGCACTACCCATCCCTACAATAAGTGCTACCGTGCCAAACAAACGAGTAGTCAAGGACATACGATTGGGCGTTAGGTGAACAAAGACCCGCTACATCTGCGCTGTCATATAGTAGGATGAATATATAGTTTAAGTTGTAATAGTAAAAATATTTATTAGAATCATTATAGCGAAGCCGTGTAATATCTCCCTGCTGGTGGGTAGCCCAGGTTTGACTGTTCCTACTTCTGAAAAAACTGCAGTACCGCTTGGTTAAACTCGCGGGGCTTTTCCTGAGGTGCGTAGTGCGAAGCACCGGGCATAATTAGGAGTTGCGCGCCAGGAATGTGCTGCGCAATGGCGCGAGTGTGCTTCTCCAGAATAAGGTCGTGCTGCCCGGCTACTACTAAGGTGGGGGTAGTGATGGCGTGCAGCTCCTGAAAGGTCATGTTAGGCTCTTGAAGCAGCAACTGTAGGCGTCGGGCATCCTGCTTGCTGTGAGCGCCCGGCAGGCGTTGTGCTTCGCGTAGTTGCTTGCGTAGCAGTTGGAGAAAATCGGGCTCAACAGCCTCGGCGGTAGGAAACAAATTTGCTCCCATTACCACCATCCGGTTGAGGCTTGCAGGGTAGAGCAGCGCCAGCGCAAGGGCCGTATTCCCTCCGTCACTCCAACCCACCACATTGACCTTGGAGAGGTGCAGAGAATCGAGCAGTTGCTTTACATCGGCGGCAAACAGGTTATACGTCAGACTAGCAGTGGTAGAGTCGAGGCTGCGGCCATGAGCCCGTGTATCCACCGCAAGTACATCGTAGTGCTGCGCTAATTCACCAATTTGCTCCTGAAAGGCAGCAATAGACTGACCGTTGCCATGCAAAAGCAGGAGCGGAGCGCCCTGGCCGTATCGTTCGTAGTAGAGGCGGGTGCCAGGCAGTTGCACAAAGTGCCCGGCGGTGGGGTGCTGGCCATAACCAGCGGGGTTTGTCAGCGTGGGTGTTGAGGAGGCCGTCACGTACCGTAAGTAGCGCAGGCTATCCGGCAGTTGGTAGTCGTCGGCCGGCGCGGAAGCAGGTTGGCCTTGCTGGAGGCCTTGGTTGCCAGTGGCTAGGGAGGCTTTACCGGCTTCGAGTGCTTTATTCGGAAGGGGGCGGTAGGAGTCCAACGTCAGGTACATGCTTAAGTAGCCAGGGGTAAGCTCCTGCCACTGGGCTTGGCTTTTGCTACGGGTTAGAATGCTATGTCCCAGCATGGGTACGGCCGAGATACCAAAGCTTTTTGAGTTGCCAGGGGTAGCTTCGCTCTCTAGCCATTGGATTGTAACGGCTACCGCTTTGTGGCCCTGCACTTGTACTTGGTAGGGCGTCAAGTCTACCCGCACCCAGCCGCGAGGCTGGGTTACATCGAAGCGGATATCTTGGCGAAGTAGGGGCTGGTGAGGCCTACCGGCCTGCACGCTGTAAAGGTTCAACCGGAATTTTATCGACTTGAAGCGGTTGAAGGCCACGTGCATGTTAAAGTCCCGCAGCCGGCAATCCTCATCAACGGGCAAAATGGTGCCCTGCTCTTTGGCCAGCGCATCACTCACCAAATCGGCCTCGGTGTACATGCTAGCCCCCATGAGCGTGGAGCTGCTAGTGCGGCCAAACGTCTTGGTCTTCACCTTGCCTGGCCGCACCGTCACGGCGGCTAGGTTGATGCTGCTGGGGTGAAGCCGCACTACCTGCCCGGCGGCTTGTAGCGTAGCCGTTGGCACCGTAGCTGTCTGGTACCCCACGCAGGAAATCAATACAGCTTCCGTGGCCTTGCTGGAAGGAGCCGGAATGGTAAACTGAAACTGACCCTGCGCATTGGCAACCGTACCAAACGGCTGCCCGGCAATGCCCACCGAGGCAAAGGGTATGGGCTCTTGCGTTTTGTCGTCCAGCACCTTGCCTTGCAGCAAGGTGGTTTGGGCTAGTAGGTGAGAGACAGGAGATACACTGAAAAGACAGAATAGAACTAGCAGCAGGCGCATAGGTGGGGAAAGATAGGCTAACCAGGAGACTCCTTGCCCCGTTGGATGGTTGCCCGGCCATCTGAATTTACTGGTGCAAGCCACTACCTCAGGTACCCTAATAACGCTCTTCTGCACGTGCCGAACTCAGGTCGAGTAAATACTCGCACGCTCTGCGAAAACCTTCAGCTGCATTCGGTTCGTGGCGAAACACCATGTGGTAGCCGCTAGCTTGGTGGGATTCCAATAGCCAGGAAGCACCATCTATCGCCCCGGTTGGTGCTTCGAAGGGCGGCAATTGCTGAAATCTGCTCTGCGCTAGCAGCTGCTCAAATTGTTGCCACTGCTGCGGGGAAATAGAGCGGGTAGTTTCTTTGCTTGTGATGTGAACGGGCGGCCGGTTGATTTTAGCTATCCTTTGCTGCTGTAGCAGGTCAGCCTGGCGCTTTCGAAGCTCTTGTTCCAGCTGCTTTACCTGCTGCGCCGATGCCTTAGGTGGAATAAATTGTACGGTAACCAGCTTTATTCCGCAGTTTGGCTTATCCAAAAATTGCGTCCGGATGCTGCCGCCAGTAGCACTGCGGCGAAGCGTCAGCAGTACTGGTTGGTTAAAAGAACGCAGCCACAGGAACCGGTAGACATCAGTATTCAGATAGTAGTTAGAGAGAACCGGCGCGCCAAAGTACAGCAAATTGCAGGAAGCATATAGTAATTGACTAGGTGGGTACTCCACTGAGTTAGTGAATGGATAAGAGGAATCAGCGGCTGGAAAGTAAAACGTAGTGGAATTCCGCGGCCGACCCCGCGCATCGGATATGGTGGGGTTTCGCGCGTAAGCGGAGGTAGAAGAAGTAGGCTCGGAGCAACCGTCGAGGCAGAAGCTGATGAACCCGAGGAGTAAAGCGAAATAGAAACGTTGCATATAGCTATAGAGGGAATAGGCTCCCAAACTCGTCAGGAATTCCGGATTTCCTACACCAAATACTCACCGGCCCGCGTTACCACCGGCAAAAAGGCCTCTTTGCGGGCAACCTCGGCCAAACTTTTCGCTACTTTTGGCTGATTCTGCGGTCTGTAAAGGCCCGGACTGTTCTAAGCGTAACGCTTCCTGATGAAACTATTCCCCCGTCTGGCGCTGGCCGCCTCGCTCAGTGCCGCCGCGCCGCTGGCCGCCACTGCCCAGCAAACCCAGGTGTTTACCAATGACGAGCGCTACTTCCAAGAGGGCCTCGAACTCTTCGATAAAGGTAAGTATGGTGCCGCGCAGCAGTCCTTTCAGCGCTACCTAGAGCTAACCCAGCGCCGCAACGGGGAGTTGGCTCCGGGCCGCACCGTGGATGCCGAGTATTACTACGCCGTGTCGGGCTTATACCTGTTTCACCCCGACGCGGAGGACCGCGTGCTGGCGTTTGCGGCGGCCAATCCGGCCCACCCCAAAGCCCCCGAAGCCTATTTTCAGCTCGGCAAGTTTTACTTCGATAAGAAGGACTACGCGAAGTCGATTGACTACCTGCAGAAAGTGGGCCCCGACAACCTGACCAACGACCAGCGGGCCGAAGCTGAATTTAAGCTGGGCTACAGCTACTTTTCCCAGAAGGAGTTTGACAAGGCCAAGCTGCAGTTTGACCGTAACAAAGCCGGCAACCACCAGTACCGCTACGCCAGCTCCTACTACGCTGGTATTTTGGCGTCCAGTGCTGGTGACTACGCCGCCGCCCGTCAGGACCTAGCGGTGGCCGAACAGAACGATGCCTACCGCCCGGTAGTACCGGCCCTCATGACGCAGATCTTCTATAAAGAAGGCAACTACGACGGCCTCATTGAATACGGGTCGCGTGCGCTGGCTCAAACACCGCCGCCCCAAAGCGCCGACGAGATTCAGTTGCTGGTGGGCGACGCCTACTACCAGAAGCAGGACTTCAAGCAAGCTGCCGAGTACTTTGACAAGTACGCCGCGGGCCGCAAGAGCATTGAACCCAAGGTGCAGTACAAAATTGGCTACTCCAACTTCAAGCAGGGCGACTTCAAAGGTGCCATTGGAAGCCTAAAGAACGTGGCCGTGCGCCGCGATACCCTGGGCCAGAATGCTGCCTACCACTTGGGCCTCAGTTACCTCCAAACCAACCAGAAGCAGCTGGCGCTAAACTCGTTTGATGCCGCGCGCAAGCTCAACTTTGACAAGGTAATCAGTGAGAACTCTACGCTGAAGTACGCGCAGGTGAGCTACGAACTGGGCAACACGCAGGAAGTAATTGCCGCCCTGCGCGACTTCCAGAAGAAGTATCCCCGCTCTAAAAATCAAGCCGCTGCCGACGACATCCTGAGCGAGAGTTTCCTCAATTCCTCCGACTACGCCCAGGCCCTCAACTACCTTGATAACCTCGACGACCGGAGTGCCAAGCTCAACGCTACCTACCAGCGCGTAGCCTACCTACAGGCCGCCACGTTCTACAACGACAATCGCTACCAGGAGGCGTTACCCGTACTCGATAAGAGCCTCAAATATCCGCAAGATGAGGCCCTGCGCGCCGCTGCTCAGGTTCTGAAAGGCGAAATTTACAGCGTAGGACTGCAGTACCAGCCCGCCATTACGGCATATACGGCGGCGGCCCGCACGGCCCGTACCGGCTCGGCTGCCGAAACCGACTTCGACCAGAAAGCTCGCTACGGCCTAGGCTACGCGTACTACAACACCAAGCAGTATGACCGGGCCCGCCAGCAGTTTCAAGCCTGGCTTCAGGACCCCGTGGCAAAGCTACTTACCCGAACTACTACGACGTGACCCTACGCCTGGGCGACATTTACTACGTGTCGAAAAACTACCAGCAGGCTCTTGACCAGTACGATAAAGTAATTCAAGCCAACGCCGCCGACAAGGACTACGCCTATTACCGGAAAGGAATTACGCTGGGGCTTATGGGTAAGCGCCAGGAAGCGGCTACTACCCTAAATACCCTGCTGAAAACCGCGCCTAGTTCGCGCTACGCGGAGGATGCTGTGTTCCAGCAGGCCCAGCTCGACTACGAAGCTGGGGAGTTTCAGCCCGCCGTAGATGGCTTCACGAAGCTAATCCAGAACCGGCCTAACTCCACCCTGATTCCTCAGGCGCTGCAAAAGCGGGGCGTGGCCTACCAGAACCTGGAGCAGCACGAAAAAGCCGTGGCCGACTTCCGCCAAGTGCTCAGCCAGTACCCGCGCACAAAGGCGGCCAGCAGTGCTATTTACAGCCTTCAGGAAAGCTTATCGGCCCTCGGGCGCACCGAAGAGTTTGACCAGTCCTTGGCCCAGTTTAAGCAGCAGAACCCCGACAGCAAAGCCACCGAAAGCGTGGAGTTTGAAGCGGCCAAGTCGCTGTACCTCGCCGAGAAATACGCCCAAGCTATTCCGCGCCTGGAGGGCTACCTGCAACAATATCCAAATACGGTGCTGGCGGCTGATGGCCGCTTCTTCCTGGCCGATTCCTACCTGAAGACCGGCCGCAAAGCCGATGCGCTACCCCGTCTGAAAGCCGTGGTAGACGAAGGGAAGAGCGAGTTTGTAAACCGAGCCGTGGGGCGCTTGGCTGAGTTGGAGTTCGAGAATAAGAACTATGCCGAAGCTGCCCGCTACTACGCTCGCTTGCGAGAAGTATCGCAGAATAAGCGGGAAGTGGCCAATGCCGGTATTGGGTTGATGAAGAGCTACTACGAGGCGGGCGACCTGGAAGGCACTCGTCGCATTGCGCAGGAGCTGCAAACCCAGGGCGGAGCCGCTCTCAACGCTACCAACCTGGCATCGCTCTACCTCGGCAAAGCCAGCTACAAGGCCGGCAATTTCGATCAGGCCATCACCGAGCTGACAGCTACTACGGCCACGGCGAAGGATGAAAGCGGGGCCGAAGCCCAGTACTTGCTGGCCTCGGCACTGTATCAACAAAAGAAATATCCCGAAGCCCTGGACGCCGCCTACAAGAGCAATTCCGACTTCGTCAATTATGATGTGTGGTTGGGGCGGGCCTTCCTGCTCATTGCCGATATCTACCGCGACCAAGGCGAAATCTTCCAGGCCCGCGCCACGCTCAATTCCATTATCGACAATAAATTCCCGGTAAAGGAAGTGGTAGACGACGCCAAGAAGCAGTTGGCCGAACTGCCTGCGGATCCGGCTACCCCGGCACCAAGCACGCCCAAAACCTCGCCCAGCAAAACCACTCCAAAGGCCTCGACTACCAAGCCTGCCCCAAGTAAGGCAACCAGCAAAACGTCCGTGCGCAGCTCACTAGCACCGGCCACAGCGCAGCCTGCTGATTCGACCAGTAACCGCACCGATGGCCCAATCGGACAGGAGGAGTAGGAGAGAAGTAGTCAAGTTTGCCGGAAAATAAATAACTGAAAAATAGAAAGTTGTAAAGCAAAGCTTCAGGCAGTGCTTTCAGCTAACTGAACTCCCGATTGTATGACGTTTCAACCGTCGAGACTACTGGCCGCTGCGGCTTTGTTGAGTGTTGCTGCCCCCGCTACAGTGTGGGCGCAGAAGACGCGCGGCAAGATTGAGGACGCCGAAATTGAGATTGTGAAGGAGCGGGTGAATGAGCTGCCCGAAGCTACCCGCAACTTTGAGAAGGTTGCCATTGAGGCTCCCGCTAAAAGTGGGCCCAAGGTAGCCTACACGTACCCCGATTTTAAGCTGCCCGCCGACCGGCTCAATCCCTCGGTGCGCGTGCTGACTATCCGGCAGGAGGAACTGCCTGCACTCACCGGCAACTACCTAAAAGCGGGGGTAGGCAACTACGGCACTCTGTACGGCAAAGCTCATCTGCACAACACCCGGAGCGACGCGGCCAGCTACGGCCTCGACTTCAGTCATCTCTCGTCGGCCAACGGCCCCATCGACAAGAAGAACTCCGGGCAGAGCCAAACGAGTCTGTCGTTGAACGGCGAAACTTACAACGGGCCGCTGGTGCTGGGAGCTACGGCCAGCGTAGGCCGGGAGCGGTACAACTTCTACGGCTACAACCGTGAAACCCTGCGGCTGCCCCCAGCGGAGGATTCTATTAAGCAAACCTTTACCCGCGCTGCCATCAAGCTGTATGCCCGCAACCGAGCCACGGACGCGGCCTTTCAGTACGATTTTGGCGTAGGGTTCAACTACTGGAAAGACCGGTTTACTGCTAAGGAAAGCAACGTATTCGCCGCTTTGCGCTCTACCTATCGGCTGGGCGAAACCAGCCGGGTACGCGTGGATGGCGACGTGTCGTTTATTTCCTTCAAGGACTCCCTCAGCTACAGCCGGCCCTACGTGCAAGTTACGCCGGCCTACGAGCTAACCTTGAACCGTCTGGCCGTATCGGTGGGAGCCACCCTCGGCTATACCGGCGACACTATTAGCAATGCCAAACAGTTTAATGCTTATCCGGCCATCCGGTTGGGGTACACTGTTACGGAAGACAAGTTCTTAGTCTTTGCCGGCCTGGGAGGCGCTGTCCAGCGGGTAACGATGTACGACCTGACCACCGAAAATCCCTGGTTGGCGCCCAACCAGCGCGTAGCCGACACCCGCCGGGGACCTACCTTGTACGTGGGCTTCCAGGCTGCTCCCGCCCGGGCCCTGGAGGTGAATGCGAAGGTGACGGTGAGCAACGACCGGAATCTGTACTTCTACAATAACTCCTTGCGCGACTCAACCAAGTTCGACTTGGTGTATGACAAGAAAGCAACCCAACTGCTCAACATTCACGGCGAAATTATTTACAACGCTGCCGAAAAAACGCGGGTAGGATTTAAGGCTGATTACAACGGGTATAAGGTGCATTCTCTCGCCGAAGCCTACCACCGTCCTGCCTTTCAGTCAACGCTATTCGGTACCTACAACATGTACGATAAGCTGCTGCTAGGCGCCGAACTATACACCTATAGTTCCAGCTATGGTACGAGCTACCTTCGGCAGGAAAACCCATCCGTGCCGCCCACCCCAAGGCCCGTTCTGTACACCGCCCGCACCCGGCCTACGGATACGGTGGTGGATCTGAACCTGCGTGCTGATTACCGCATTATGGAAAATCTGTCCATATTTGCTCTTGGCAACAACTTGCTGGGCCGTAAGTACGAGCGTTTCCTAAACTATCCAGTGAAGGGAATCAACGTACTGGCCGGTGCCACGTATGAATTTTAATTGCTGAGTAAATGCAGAAACCCGCCCGAACTACCGCATCAGGTAGTGGCTAGTATACCTCCGCAAAGGACCTTGTTGCCCTACTACGTTCACAGTAGTAGTCAATAAGGTCCTTTGCAGTGCAGATGCCCACTGCCGCGTCTTGGCGATTCTGTTTCTTGCTTAGTACTTTACCCACCGTAGCTGCTTTCGAATGCTTGCTGATCATATTCATAACCTCCTGCACGACCATGACTGCGTTATCATTCCCGACTTTGGGGGCTTGATTACGGAGTACAAGCCTGCTCGCATTCACCCGGTGCGCCATACCCTGGCCCCGCCAACGAAGCGCGTCGCCTTTAACCAGTCCCTAACCCGCAACGACGGGCTGCTGGTAGATGCCGTGGCACGAGCCATGAACGTGGGGCCCGCGCAGGCCCGGCAGCTAGTGCGGGAAGCCGTGCACCGCATGCAGCAGGAGCTAGAAACAGGTCAGCGCACGGAGTTGCGCGGAGTAGGTTTGTTCCGGCACGCTCCGGGCCGCGGCTTAGAGTTTGAGTACACTGGTAAGGAAAATCTGCTAGCAGCTAGCTTCGGACTGCCCGAACTAGTCTCGCGCCCCATCCGGGCTACCGATGCCTTGCTAGCCCGGGAGCGGCCCACGGCTGCCCCCATTCTGGCAGCATCCCGCTCCAAGCGGGCCGTACGTGCCTTGCAGGTACTAGCCGGAGCCGTTATTGTCGGCCTCGGCTTGTCGGCCAATTATTTGTTTGCTGACCACAACGGCTACCTGCCCGATAGCTGGCGCATTACCTGGAACGAAGCCGCACCGGCGTCTTCCACGAATACTCAGCCCGTCGTAACGCGTCAGCAAGCCGCTCTGGCCGCAGAAATGACTTCTTCTTCGCCTCGCCCAGTAGTGGAAGTGCCAGTTGAAGCACCTGTTGCTAAGCCGCTAGAAACCAATATAGTGCCTACAGTAGAAGCCGGAGCTTCTAAGCCCGTGTCCGTTGCGAAGCCAGTAGTAGCTGCTGCCCTGGGTACCCAGAAAGCACCAAAGAAGGCGGCGGCCAAGCCAAAAGCACCGGGCTGGGAAAAAGCTCGTGCTACCAATGCAACTACCGTGGCTGAAAGTGCGACCATTAAAAACCGCACAGGCCGTTACTATATCATTGCTGGCAGCTATACTAGCCTCGCCAATGCCGAGAAAGGCCGGCAGGCGCTGCTTCGCCTGAACCGTCCGGCCCGGGTGATTCTGCCCCAGCCCGGTAGCCGTCAGTACATGCTGTCGGCTGGTGATTATGCTGACCGGGCTTCGGCTGATCGGCAAATCAGCATCCTGCGCAAGCGGATGGGTAACAGCTTGTGGATTAAAAACTACTAACTCCGAAACCGGAGGGGTACGCAGGAAGCAAACCGGCCTTTGATAGAGGGCCGTACCTTCGCAGCGTACGCACATGTGAATATTCCAGGTACTCCTTTCTTCGAATGACCTTTTTGCTCTCTCTGCTGCTGCAGACTCCCACCACAGAAGCCGTTCCCACTGCCTCGCCGGCCGCCGCTGACTCGGCCGCTATTGCTGCCAACGCTGCCGCTAACGCGGCGGGCGGCCTCTCACTGATCGACCTAGTGTTGGCCGGGGGATGGATTATGGTACCGCTCTTTCTGCTGCTGTTCGTCTCCGTCTACATTATCTTGGAGCGCTACATCACCATCCGGAAGGCTGGCTCAGTGCCGGAGTCTTTTATGCCTGGTATTCGGGGCCTCATGGTCAAAGGCGACTTGCAAGGTGCCAAGATGCTCTGCGCCCAGAACCCAACTCCGCTGGCGCGCATGATTGAGAAAGGTATTCGCCGCATTGGGCTACCCCTGAAAGAAATCGAAACAAGCGTAGAAAACGTGGGCAAGATTGAAATTGCCCGCCTCGAAAAGAATATCAACGTGCTAGGCATTGTGGCGGGTATTGCACCCATGCTAGGCTTCGTAGGTACCATCATCGGGGTTATCAAAATCTTCTACGCTATCAGCTCTACCGGTGACTTTGGTATCGCCCAGATTTCTGGCGGTCTGTATACCAAAATGGTGACCTCGGCTGCGGGGCTTATTGTGGGTATCATTGCGCACATTGGCTACCACTGGTTGAGCATTATGGTCGAGCGCATGGTATTCCGCATGGAAAACTCTGCCATTGAGTTCATGGATATTCTGCAGGACAACTAAAGCGGAACCCGTGCTGCTGGGGGCGAAGTAGAATCCAGATTTTCCTCGCATCTAGGCTCACGAGTTTGCTGTACACCACTTCACCCCATGGACCTCAGCCGGCGCCGTAAGGTATCTTCCCACGTCGAGACCAGCTCGATGAACGACATCATGTTCTTTCTGATGTTGTTCTTCTTGATTGTGTCGACGATGGTAAACCCCAATGTAATTAAGCTCATGCTGCCCAATGCCCGTTCAGGCAAGCAAGCCATGAAGCAACCCATTACTATTTCCGTGGATGCTACCGGTCAATATTTTATCGACCGGCAAGCTACCACTGCATCGGAGCTGGAAACGCAGCTCGCTAGCCGCGTGCAAGGTTTGGAAAGCCCAACAGCAGTGCTGCGTGTGGATGCTTCCCTGAACGTGCAGAAACTGGTAGATATCCTGGAAATTGGCAACCGACTCAAAATAAAAATGGTAATGGCTACCCAGGCCCAGCAGTCTTCCGCGAAATAGCTCGGTCGTCACTAGCTGAACCGGATTACTCGGATTTGTCGTTATAGAGAAGCACCCAACGCCCCGTTTGCCGTTTCCGGAACGGGGCGTATTGTTTGAATGCCATTGCTGCCGATTGGCCTTTCTTGGCTGGGTAGCGCAACTTAATGCCTCCGCCTCATGGCTACTGAATACCGCGAAGAGCACCGCAAAGAAGCACTGCTAGGTACCGTGATTTTTCACGCGGCGCTGGCAGCTTTGTTCTTCTTTACCGTCTTTAAAGGCCCAGACCCACCCTTGGAGGCACTGGGGGGCGATGGCGTAGAGCTGAACTACGGGGTTGACGAAGTAGCTCCGGTGACATTCAAAGCCAGGCCCCGGCCAATGAATCGCAAAACCGCGAGGACAGCCGCCCACCAGCTGCCCAGCCTGACCCTACGCCTCCGCAACCCGTAGCTCAGCCCGACCCAACTCCGCCGGCTGAGGAACGCGTTGTGACAAGTGAAGCGGAAGAAAGTCCCGTAACGGTTCCGCCGGTGGAGAAGCCTGCGCCCCGCAAAGAAGAGGTAGTCGTTCGGGAGGCACCCAAGCCTAAGGTAGACCAACGAGCCGTATTTACGCCGCGCGCTTCCAGCAGTGCAGGCGGCGGCAATGGGGTGAATGGCACCAGCAATGCCCCCACTGGCAACAACAACGGCGACAACCCTGGCACCGTGGGCGACAAGGGAGACCCGCGGGGCACCTACGGTGGCAGTGCTTATTCCGGTGAGCCGGGTAAGGGTGGGCGGGGCACTAGCCCCGGTAGTGGCGGCCTCGAAATGGCAGGTTGGGCCGTCGTCAGCAAACCCAGCGTTCCGGCCTTGGACAATAACTCGGGCTTTGTGCGCTACCGAATCAAGATCAACGCCGACGGTGAGGTAGAAGCCGTCACCAAAGTTTCGGGCAACGTGTCACCAGCTCAGGATAAGGTGTGCCGCGATGCGCTGGCAAACGTGGAGTTTCGCCGTACTAGCGATGCAGAAGGCGGCGCCACGGGCTATTACACGTTTCGTTTTACCGTGCAGTAAGCACCCCGAAAAACTACATGCGAAGCCGTCAGTTGGAGGATTCCGGCTGGCGGCTTTGCTTTTCCAGTTCGAACGCGACCTTTGCACGACCAACGGAGGTAGGCAAGTAGCCTAGTTCCCATCGGTAGCCTTCCGTTCTGTGCGCCATGTGTGCACGTTCCTACTATCACCGCCATGACCTACCGCGAGACCCTCGATTTTCTGTACGCCCAGTTACCCATGTTCCAGCGGGTAGGAGAAGCTGGCTACAAACCAGGGCTAGGCAACACGGAAGCCCTGGCTGAATTGACTGGTCACCCTGAGCAGCAGTTTCGGAGCGTGCACGTAGCGGGCACCAATGGCAAGGGAAGCAGTAGCAATTTGCTAGCGGCGGTGCTACAGGCGGCGGGCTATAAAGTGGGGCTTTACACTTCTCCTCATTTGCGTGAGTTTACGGAGCGCATCAAGGTGAACGGACAGGACGTGGCACCGGAGTACTTAGTGGAGTGGGTAGAGAGGTGGTGGCCGTCGTTTGCGCAGGTGCAGCCCTCATTCTTCGAAATGTGCGTGGCCTTGTGCTTCTGCTACTTTGCTGAGCAGCAAGTAGACGTAGCCGTAATTGAAGTTGGGTTGGGCGGACGGCTAGATTCCACCAATATCATTCGCCCTCTCGTTTCTCTCATCACCAATATCAGCCTCGACCACCAGCACTTGCTCGGCAACACGCTACCGCAGATTGCGGCAGAAAAGGCGGGCATCATCAAGGGCGGAGTGCCCGCCATCGTTAGCCAAACCCAGCCGGAAGTAGAAGCCGTGTTTGTGCAGAAAGCCGCTGCCGAGAGTACTACGCTTCTTTTCGCCGACCAGCGTTACCACGTAGAACTGGTTGCCCCGCCCGCCCCCGATGCCGACGCCCAGCTGCTGCGCATCACTCGGGAGGGGATGCCTTACCTCGACAATGTGGAGCTAGCGCTGGCCGGGGACTACCAGCGCCTAAACCTGCCCGGTGTATTGGCCGCGCTGGACGAGTTGCGGCAGCAAGGCTTTATACTGCCAGAAAGTGCCGTCCGGGAAGGGCTCCGCGAAGTCAGCCGCCTTACCGGGTTCCGGGGTCGGTGGACCATTATGGGCCGTCGTCCGCTAGTTGTTTGCGACACGGGCCATAACGAAGCCGGCCTGCGTTTCGTGACGGCGCAATTGGCGGGGCTGACCTACCAGAAACTTCATTTTGTACTCGGAGTAGTCAACGATAAGGATGTGTCGAATATGCTAAAGCTGCTGCCGCGGGACGCAACGTACTATTTCTGCCAAGCTACTATTCCGCGGGCGCTACCCGCAACTGAGTTGGCCGAGCGTGCAGGGGCAGAAGGCCTCCAGGGTATAGCATACGGCCCGGTGCCGGTAGCCGTAGCCGCCGCCCGGGCCGCTGCCGGAGCCGATGATGTAGTATTTATTGGGGGCAGCACGTTCGTAGTGGCTGAAATCGAAGAGCTATAACAGCCTGATTCTTGGCGCATGATCAGGCGCTGAGCTTGCTTGCTACCATTGGTCTTTCTCCTGACCCCGGGTGGTGCACTAGCAGATAGTGGGGAGGGTACCGTACTTTTGCTGATGATTTACTGCATGATATTGTGCGCTACGTGCTGTGCTTAGCATGCACTGGCAAGCTTAATGCGCATGCTAGCCCAGTAAACAACTCTCTTTATCACCGCACAATTTCACTTTTCGTGAGTCGCATCAAACTAAAGCGCTTTGCTGACAACGCTGGGCGCAATGACATCGTCGAGCCAGGCAAAGACAATTACCAACAGCTGGGCGGGCACTGGCACGAGAACTTCTTCCATAACCCTAACCCAATTACCTTGGAAGTAGGGTGTGGGAAGGGAGAGTACACCGTTGGGTTAGCAGCTCGTTACCCCGAGCGCAACTTCCTCGGGCTCGATATCAAAGGGGACCGAATCTGGCGGGGTAGTCAGCGGGCCGAAGAACTGGGCCTGACCAACGTGGGCTTTGTGCGAACCCGCGCCCACGATCTGCTGACGCATTTTGCCCCGGGTGAGCTTCACGAAATTTGGATCACGTTTCCCGACCCAAGGCCCCGCGACCGAGATATTAAGCGCCGTCTAACCGCGCCACGCTTTCTGGATCTGTACCAGCAACTCCTCCGGCCGGGTGGCCTCGTGCACCTAAAAACCGATAATGAAGGGCTGTTCGACTACTCCCTGGAAACGGTGCAAGCGCGCCCAGGAGTTACGATTCTGGCCCACACCAAAGACTTATACGCTACGCCTGACCTGCTGCCTCACGCGGAGGACATCGTCACCAACTTCGAGAGCAAGTACCGGGCCCAGGGCGTACCTATCAAATACCTGCAGTTTCAACTAAGCTGAGTAGGGGGCCTGCCGCGGTGGTAGGCCCATTCTTCACTTCTACTACCGTCCTGGCGTATGGTACCTGCCGTAGTGCCCAACACGTTGCCCTTATTCGCGGAGCTTGACCGGCTGCTGTCGGAGCTGTTGCGCCGTCTAACGCTAGCAGAGTGGGAGCAGCCCACGGTGGTGCCCGGCTGGCGGGTGCGCGATGTAGCCCTGCACCTGCTGGATGGTAATTTGCGCAGTATGTCCATGCTGCGCGACGGGCACTTTGGCGGTCCGGGCCCCGCAACGTCCGCCTATGCCGACGTGGTAGAGTACCTAAACGCACTGAACCAAACCTGGGTAGCCGCAGGGCAACGGCTTAGTCCCGCCGTACTGGCATGGCTGCTGGAAGTGAGCGGCCCTGCTTACACGAGCTTCCTGCATTCGTTGGATCCGGCCTCGCCCGCCCAATTTGCAGTAGCCTGGGCGGGCGAGGCTGAGTCTACCAACCATTTTCATATAGCGCGGGAGTACACGGAGAAATGGCACCATCAGCAACAAATCCGCCAAGCGATGGGGCAGGAAGCTGCGCTACTGCTGCCCACACTGTACCATCCGTTTCTTGCTACTTGCGTGCACGCACTACCCCACCACTATCGGGCGGTGGAGGCTGCGCCTGGCACCACGGTGCAGTTTACCATAAGTGGGCCGGCGGGCGGCACGTGGTTTCTCCACCGAAGCTCCAGCCGCTGGGAAGTAGGCTGCGAATACGTGGGCAGTGTGCAGGCCACCATTGACCTACCAGAAGCGGCAGCATGGCGGCTGTTTACTAAAAGCCTGCCCCCGGCCGAAGCCGCTGCCTACCTTACCTGCCAGGGGCCAGAAAGTCTTACTAACCCCGTGTTCTCCTTGCTAGCCATCATGGCGTAAGCGAGGAGACGCTAATCCAATTCTAGGGCTTCGAATACGGCTTCCATCTCCTCAAAATCGCGCAGGCCCGGCTTTATCTCGTCGCCACCGTCGAGTACAATGCCTGCTGGCCGCACGCTCTCCGCGAAGTAGCGGATGTTAGTAGGGGCGTAGCCCGCGCCCAGCCAAATAGGATAGGTCCGAGCCTGCTCGGTAAGACGAGTAAGCTCGGCCGAGTTGGGCAACTGGGCGGGCGCCGCCGCCAGCACAAATCCTTGGTAGAGCGAGGCCTGCTCCCGAAAGCGCAGGTCTACATCCTCGGGGAGCATATCCGGAATCCAGCGCATGAGCTTGAGGGCGGGCACCGTAAGGCGAGCCAGTTCCTCGGCCGGGCGACGCTGGTGCAGGAGCACCGCGTGCAACCCGCAGGCCTGAGCCAGCGCGTTTATTTCTTCAATGGGCAGCCCATCAAACTCCCCCATGAGCTGTACGCCCGACACCCACCCGCTAAGCTCGCGCACGGCATCTGGGGTAAGGTGGTCGGGCCAGGAGGGGTCGAGGCGGAACGTTAAGCAATCAGCTCCCATGCCCGCGCAATAGCGGGCGTCGGATAGGTTGTTGATGCCACGCACCATGACGGGTATGATGAGGGCCATAGAGGCAAAACTAAAAGATGAGCAGGAGAGAAGACGCCGCCCGGCCATGGTAGCCCGGCGTAGCGGGTGCAATATTCGGGGAAATTTTGGTTGCGCGGCTGCTTTCGGCAATTTACTACGACTCGGTTGGCGGGGCAGAGGTACATCAGCGTTTCTAACTTCTTCCTGAAGGGCACCTATTTGCTGGGTTGCTACCTTCTATTTTTCAATTCCCGTACCTTTGCTGCTTCGGCCGGAACCTTTCACGCTTCGGGCGCAATTTTATTCACGTATGAATACAACGAAAGGACGGGTGCTTGTCGCTATGAGCGGCGGCATCGACAGCTCCGTAGCAGCCGTGCTTCTGCACGAGCAAGGCTACGAAGTGGTTGGGATGACCATGAAAACCTGGGATTACGCCTCGGCGGGCGGCAGCAAGAAGGAAACGGGCTGCTGTTCCCTCGATAGTATCAACGATGCCCGCCAGATTGCGGTGGAGCTGGGTTTTCCCCATTACATCATTGACATCCGCGACGAGTTCGGGGACTTTGTCATCAGCAACTTTACGGAGGAATACTTGGCGGGTCGTACGCCGAACCCTTGCGTATTGTGCAACACGCACATCAAGTGGGATGCTCTACTACGCCGGGCCGACCAGCTTGGGTGCGAGTTTATTGCTACCGGCCACTACGCGCAAGTACGCCAGGAAAATGGCCGCTACGTCATCAGCAAGGGGCTAGATGAGAACAAGGACCAAAGCTATGCCCTGTGGGGAGTAACCCAGGAGAGCCTGAGCCGCACGCTGTTTCCGCTGGGGCAACTGCGCAAAACGGCCATCTACGATTTCGCCCGCGAGCGAGGCTTTACCGAGCTTGTGAACAAGCCCGAGAGCTACGAAATCTGCTTTATCCCCGACAACGACTACCGTGGTTTCCTGCGGCGCCGGGTGCCGGGGCTGGAAGAGCGCGTAGCCGGTGGTGAGTTTGTACTGCGCGATGGTACGGTGGTAGGCAAACACGAAGGCTACCCCTTCTACACCATTGGCCAGCGGAAAGGCTTGGGCGTGGCTTTGGGCTTTCCGGCCTACGTCACGGCTATTGACCCCGACACGAACCGGGTGGTGCTCGGCAATTTCGATGACTTGGCCAGTACCCGAACGGTAGTAGGCAAGCTCAATATGGGCAAGTTTGCTTCTTTAGAAGGGCGAGGCCTTGTGCCCAGTACTACCAAGATTCGCTATAACCACGATGGTTCTCCGGCGTTTCTGGAGCAAAAGGGCGACAAGATTTACGTGTATTTTGAGCAGGCCGTGCACGCCGTCACGCCTGGGCAAGCTGCCGTATTCTATGACGGCCAAGATGTGCTGGGCGGTGGCTGGATTGAGCGTCATACCATTGGTGAAGCAACCGAACCAGCGGAGGTAGCCTTGGCTGCCGAATAACTAGAAAGCACCTCCCAAACGTGGGCATAGGCCCGATTTTTGAACGGCTCGGCAATCTGCTACGTGGAAAGCAGGTGCCGGGCCGTTCTTTTGTGCGCCCACTCCTTCGTTTGCCGTATCTTCCGGTCGAGTTTATACTTTATGCACAACCCTTACTTCTTCGAGTTGAAACGTACGCTACGGACCCTGCTGGCGCTGTCGGTTACGGCGGCAACCCTTGCTAGCTGCGAAAACACTACTGATGCGGGTCCGGAGTTAGGGCGCGAGTATTACCCCCTTGCCGTGGGCGCCTACCGCATTTATGACGTAGCCGATACATCCTATTCCAATTTTACGGCTACTATCCAGCGCTACCAGTACAAGGAAAAAGATTCTACCCTGGTAACGGATGCGGCCGGCCTGCCGGCCTACCAGGTAGTGCGCTACCGCCGGGCCGCCCGTAATGAGCCCTGGCGCTTTGATAGTGTGCTCTTAGTAACTCCCACGGCCCAAGCCCTGCAAGTGCAGCGTAGCAACCTGCGCACGGTGGAACTGGTGTTCCCGGTGCGGGAAGGGCGCACCTGGAATCAGAATGCTTTCAACAGTCGAGACTCGATTACGGCCGAGACCCGCTTCTATAACCGCGTAAACCAGCCCTTCACTTACAGCAATGGGAGCCGCCAGTTTAGCTACAACGAAACGGTAACTACCAGCAACCTGTTTGGCCGGGGCGAGGTCAACCTCTTCTACGCTACGGTGCGCCGTGCCGTATACGCCAAGGGGGTGGGCCTGGTGTACCGGGTGCGTCGGGACTTCGCATTCTGCGACAATAGTCCGGGGTGCATACCAAATGCTAGCCGGCCTAACAGTGGTCGGTCGCGGTGGGAGGTGCTAGTGGAATCTGGCAAATAACGCCATATTGTTGCCCGTAGGATTCTACGGAGGCGGATTGCACAGTTGCTGCCAGCTGGGGCAGGGTAGCGGTTCAATAGTGAACAACTCCCATACCCACTCTGTTGCCAGATTCTGCAAGTGACAGCGCTCTATTATAGGACCAAGGACCAATATAGTGCGCTAAGATTCGACCCTCTCTATAGCCAGATTTGCCTCTCTAGGATAGCAAATAAACTAGGTATAAAAGCCCAGCCGGCTTTTACTTCGTATCTTCCGGTACGCTACTTTCTGATCTGAATGCAACTCTCCCACCTATTGTTACTTGCGGGATTGTGGACGAACTCGGAGCCAACTCCGTCCGCAGCACCTGTCTCGCATAATACGCCAGTTGCCCCCACGCAAACTACGGGCACCATGCGCAAGCACCTTGTCTACTTTCGTGATAAGGCGGGTTCGCCCTATAGCACAACGCAGCCGCTAGCCTTCCTTTCGGCGCGGGCTGTTCAGCGCCGTCAGCGCCAGAATATTGCCGTGCAACCCCGCGATTTGCCGGTCAACCCCAGCTACGTGCAGCAGGTGAAGGCGGTGGCTGGTGCACAACTCTGGTACACCTCGCGTTGGTTCAACGCCGCTATAGTAGCCTGTGATTCGGCCACGCTGCTGCAGTTGCAGGCTTTGCCGTGCGTGCGTACGGCCAAAACGCTTAACCGTGGGCTTCCGGGTTCTCGCAAACGCGAGGTTGGCGAACAACTGCCGGCTGAGCAGCGGGGAACCCGCGCGCAGTATGGGCCGGCCTACACCCAGGCCAACATGATTGGCGCAGTAGCTATGCACGATGCGGGCTACCGAGGCGAAGGCATGCAGATTGCCGTATTTGATGCCGGCTTTACGGGAGTGAATACCGCGGCCGCCTTTGCGCCGTTGTTTCAGGAGCAGCGGCTGGCCAGTACGTTTAACGTGGTAGAAAAAAACAATGCAGTGTACGGGCGAAACAGCCACGGTACCAACTGCCTTTCTACCATGGCCGCTAACTCGCCTGGTTTTTACATTGGCACGGCGCCCCAAGCTACCTACCGTCTTTTCGTTACGGAAGATATTTACTCGGAGCATCCGGTAGAGGAAGCCAACTGGCTGGTGGCCGCTGAATACGCCGACTCCGCAGGCGTCGATATTATTAGTTCCTCGCTAGGGTACAATACCTTTGATTATCCTTCTGTCGACTATACCTACAACGACCTGAACGGGCGCACGGCCCTTTCTACGCGGGCTGCTACCGTGGCGGCCCGCGTAGGGATGCTGGTTGTAAACAGCGCTGGCAACGAGGGCAGGAATACCTGGCGCTACATTACAGCCCCCGCCGACGCCGACTCTATCCTAACCGTTGGTGCGGTCGACTCCCTGCTGAATCGCGCTTACTTTAGCTCAATGGGTCCCACGGCCGATGGGCGTATCAAGCCGAACTTGTCGGCAATGGGGCTACAAACGGCCATTATCAGTCCCTCGGGGGCTGCTACGCGTGGTAGTGGTACTTCCTTTTCGTGTCCGGTGCTGGCGGGTATGGCGGCGGGCTTCTGGCAGGCCAATCCTACGCTTACCGCCCAGCAAGTGCTCGGCTACTTACAACGCTCCGGAACCCGCGCAACTACTCCCGACGACCAAGTGGGCTATGGCATTCCTAGCTTCGTGCGGGCGTATAACCTGGCTAACCCAGGCACTCCTTTAGCGGCGGGGGCACCTGCTGGCCGGCAGGAATTGATTATTTATCCCAATCCGGCGAAAGATGATGAACTGTACTTGCAGCTGGCGCCTGCGTTTCAAGCCAGAGCCCTTCGCGTGCGCATCTTCGATGCCCGTGGGGCCTTGGTTACGGAGCAGCAGGTAGCGGCAACTACGGCGGCGGAGGTGCGCTTGCATCCGGGCGTGCTCACCAAAGGGGTGTATACCTGCACAGTGAGTACAGGAAAAGAACAGCGTACCCTTCGCTTCGTAAAGCTATAGAATATAGCCTCTACCACGCAGCTTGGCAGTGAACTTACTACCCGCTCAACAACTGCAGCGGGGAACAGAATGCGACCAAGTACGGTGAAACTACGTTATTTGGTTAGAGCCACCCTTACCGAAGGTGGTTTCGATATCTAGTGAATTGCTTACGACCATCCTACAGGCTATGACTCCAACACCGTCATCCTCACCCGATGCCTGGGCTGCCCAAGTAGAAGTGGAGCGGAGCCGCCGCCAGCAGGCGGAAGAAGCATTGGCCGCCGCTGAAGCACGCATTGCAGCACTGGAACAGCAGATTGCCAAAAACGCCACGCACAGCCAGTTTTGTCAGCAGCAGTTATCGGCGCTGGTGGAAAATATGCGGGTAGGATTGCTCTTGGTCGATCATGAGGGTACAATTCAGCTAGTAAATAGCTACTTCCGCGAGCTGTTCAGCTTGCCCCCTGAGGTGCCTATTGCCGAGACCTATCCTCCCATCCCGGCCAATACAATTGCTATTGACCAGGCTTTTCAAAACCCGGAGGAATTTGGTGCGCGCGCCCAGGCCATCCATGCGGCGGGGGAGACGGTTCTCAGCGAAGAGTTTCGGCTGGCTAATGGCCGGGTGGTAGAGCTAGACTATTTAGTGTTGGATAAGGTGCAAGCGGGTCGTCTTATCTGCTACCGCGACGTGACGGAACGCCATCAGCGCGACGCGCAGTTGCGGACGATTTCGTACATCCCCAAGCAAAGCCCCAGTCCTATTCTGCGGCTGACGGCCGCGGGAGAGCTGCTGTATGCAAACCCCGCGGCTGCGCCGCTGCTACAAGCACTGGCAGCTGATGCGCAAGGCCATGCCCAGCAACAGCTCACTGCGCTCGTACAACAGGCGCTGACGATGGCGGACCCCATACAGGCAGAACTAGACGTGCAGGGCCAGTACTATCTCCTGACGGCTATGGCCGTGCCCAATGAGGAGTGTGCCGTGCTGTACTTCACCGACATTACAGCTCGTCGGCAAGCCGAGCAGCAAGTAGTTGAGCAGCGCAAGTTCTACGAAACTATTCTGGAGCAAGTACCCATTGCCGTAGCGGTTATTGATGCTGACTCACGCTATCTGTTCGTAAATCCCTCCGTGGAGCCCGACCCGGAAATCCGGCGCTGGATGATTGGCAAAACAAATGAGGAGTCGTGCCAGCACCGGCAGCGCCCCGCCGCCATTGCCCAGCAACGCCGCCGTGCCTTCCGGGAAGTGCTGAGTGGAAAGTCGGAAATGACTTGGGAGGAGACAATAGAAAAGGGCCAGGAGCAGCGCTTTTTTCTGCGTCGTTTGAGTTCCGCAGTGGGCCCAGATGGGTCCTCACAACTGCTAATTAGCTCAGGAATTGATATTACGGAGCGTAAGCGTACTGAGCAGCAAATGGCGCAGCAGCAGCAGTTCTACGAGGCAATTCTGAATCTGCTACCTGTTGATATTGCCGTGTTTGATGCCGAGCACCGCTTCCTATTCGTCAATCCATCCTCTATTTCTGATCCTTCCATCCGGCAACAGGTAATTGGCAAAACCAATTATGAGTACATGGCGGCCCGGCGGCGGCCTATGTCCTTGGCGGATCAGCGCCAAGAACACTTCGAGTCGGCCGTGCGCACCAAGACTGATGTGTCGTGGGAGGAGACGTTGACGGGGCCTAAAGGGGTTAAGCACATTTTACGCAACTTCCGTCCCATTTTTGATGCGAGTGGTGCCTTGCAGCTAGTAGTAGGCTCCGGTATTGATATTACGGCGCGCTACGCGGCAGAGGAAGGCCAGCGCCAGGTAGAAAGGCAACTGCGGGAGCAACAAACGTTTGTCCGGCTTATTGTGGACGCCCTGCCCGATGTGGTGTACGTGAAGGATGCCAACGGACAAGTGGTGTTTCGTAATGCTGCCTTTGATGCGCTGGCGTCACGGAGTAAGCAGCACTGGCAACCCACGGAGGAGCAGAGCATTGCCGTGCAAGAGGAGCTTTGGCAGATTCGGGTGTTGAACAAACAAGTGATGGCTACCAGCCGCCCGCTGAAAACGGAGATGTCGCTTACCATGAGCCGAGGCGAGCCGTGCCACTTGCAGGTGTATATGTGTCCCATGGCCTCGGCCGATGGCAGCCCGGGAATACTCACGGTAAGTACTGATATCACCAACCTAAAGCTGGCGCGCCTTGCCCTCGAGCAACGGGAAAAACAGTACCACGACTTAGTACGCTATTCCCAGGCGCTGATTTGCACCCACGATCTGGAGGGTACCCTGCTGACGGTGAACCCCGCCATTGAACGGTTGTTGAACCTGCCCGCTGCCCGCCTCATTGGCCGCAACATTCGCGAAGCCATTCCGCCCGAACACCAGTCTGCCGTAGCCGACTACCTGGCTAGTACAAATCAGCCCACTACGGAACCCCGCCTGATGACCATTATGACGTCGACTGGGGAGAGGCGCTACCTCCATTACTACACGTATCAAGTACGGGAAGCAGACGCCGCGCCTTACGTGGTCGCCTCCGGCTACGATGTAACTCAGGGTATCCGCGCTGAAAGAGCTTTACTTCAAGCTAAGCAGGAGGCCGAGGCCAACGCTCACGCTAAGGAATCCTTTTTGTCCCGCATGAGCCACGAAATCCGAACTCCTCTCAATGGCGTGTTGGGGATGGCCGTGCTCCTGGAGAAAACAACGCTTACCTCGCAGCAGCAGGAATACCTGACCACCATGCAGCAGGCGGGGCAGCACCTGTTGGCCCTGGTGAACGATGTGCTGGATATGGCCAAAATCACTACCCACCACTTACAAATTGATCAGGCTGAGTTTGACTTGGTAATGGCTTTGCAAAGTGCCGGGCAAACGGTAGCAGCCTTGGCTACCCAGAAAGGCTTGACGCTGCTGGTAGAGCCACCCACTGCGGCAATGCCCCGTGTGCTGGGCGATGCCTACCGCTTGCATCAAGTCCTGTTGAATTTGCTTAGCAACGCGTTGAAGTTTACTACCCAGGGTAGCGTTCAACTCGGGGCAAGCGTACTGGCCGATGTGGCTGAGTCCCTGACGGTGCGGTTTTGGGTGCAAGACACTGGCATTGGCATTGAGCCGGAGCACCAGGAACGCATTTTTGATGCCTTTACGCAGGCTAGTGCGGCAACTAGTTATCGTTTTGGCGGAACGGGATTGGGGCTTGCCATCAGTGAGCAACTAGTGCATCACATGGGCGGTTCGCTGCTGCTGTGCAGCACGCCGGGCGAAGGCACTACCTTTTCCTTTACCCTTACCTTGCCTCGGGTACATGCTACCACAGAGGCGGCTGTTCCGGTGCCTATTAACTACGAGGGCTTGGAAGGGTTGCGGGTGCTGCTGGCAGAAGATAATGTGGTAAACCAATGGATTACGACGGTGCTGCTGGAGCAGCGGGGCGTGCTAGTGTATGCCGTGGGTACGGGCACGGAGGCGCTTGCCCAGTTGGAAACCAAGTCCTACGATGCCGCGCTACTCGACATTCAGATGCCGGGGCTGAGTGGGGTAGATGTGACCCGTGCCGTCCGGCAGCACCCAGATGCTGCCCGCGCCTCCGTTCCGCTAATTGCGCTTACCGCAAACGCCTTTGACGCGGACCAGGAAGCGTATTTGGCGGCCGGAATGAACGCGTGTCTGACCAAGCCTTTTGAGGAAGATGACTTGTACCGCTTACTCTTGCAGGTAACGGCCACCGCTACTAGTCAATAGCTGCCTCATAGCCAGTGAAATGCCGACGCTAAGTAGCCTACAGGCTGTAGATGGGGCGGTTTTGGGAAGTAAGTTCAGTTCTTGTGTTTGCTATTTTGGTTAGATTGTTGCAAATTTAATTAGTCAAAGCGCAATTATTCGTCGTTCGTCTTTGTTGATTCTGACAGCGGAAACGCTGTTTTTCTTACTCCCAATTCTTTTTCAAGATGTTACAAATGATGGTCTCCAAGCGCATCGGGCGCCGACAGTTTCACTTCACGGTGCAAGGCGCCAATTTCCACGAAGTGGTTGCCGAATACGACCGGCTGAGTTTCCCCGATGTGCCCAAGTGTGGCCTCTGTGGCTCCGATAATCTGGACCTCACGGCCCGGGTAGCGCAGGATAAATTTAAATACACCTCGCTTAAATGCCTGGACTGCCGCGGCGACGTTACGTTTGGTAAGCGTCAGGACGATGATCAGACGGTATTCCTGCGCAAAACGGAAGACGGCAAACTTGATTGGCGCGCGTGGGAAAAACCCAGCTAATAGCCTGCGGCTGTTGCCTCGTCCATATTGGTTTGTAGAAACAGAGGCGCCTGAACACTATTGGTTCGGGCGCCTCGTTGTTTTTATAGCGCTTAGTAAGTCTCAACTAGAGTAGCAACTAGCCACGTCGTTTCTTGGCTACATCCGCTCGGCTTGTTTATGTGCACCTCACGCCAAACTGCTACTTTCGTGGTATGAACTCTACCCGTCGTATGGCTCCGCTGCTGGCGCCTTCTTTGCTCGCGGCCGATTTTGGCAATCTGCAATCTGAATTGGAACGCCTAGCCGACAGTGCCGCCGATTGGCTGCACTTCGACGTGATGGACGGCCGCTTCGTGCCCAATATTTCGTTTGGCCTACCCGTGCTGCAGGCCGTGCAACGCCACGCCCAGCAACCCATTGATGTGCACCTCATGATTGAGGAGCCTCAGCACTACCTTAGTGCCTTTCGCGACGCTGGTGCTGCCAACATTACCGTGCACTACGAGGCATGTACGCATTTACACCGCGTTATTCAGCAAATCAAGCAGCTCGGATGCCGGGCCGGCGTGGCCCTGAATCCGCATACGCCCATTTGGGTGCTAGAAGATGTGGCTGCCGACTTGGACCTAGTGCTGATTATGTCCGTGAACCCCGGCTTCGGAGGGCAGTCGTTTATTCCGAACACGCTACGCAAAGTAGCTGCCCTCAAAGAGCTGCTGGTGGATAGTGGCTCGGCAGCCTGATTGAAATTGACGGGGGCGTGACCATGGATAACGCCGCCGCTTTGGTGGAGGCCGGGGCAGATGCGCTGGTAGCTGGGTCGTTTGTCTTTAACTCGCCCGACCCCGTGGCTACCCTGGCTACTATGCGCCGCGAGCTGGAAACGATAGTAGGCTCCGAAGATTAAGCGTACTTGCATGCCACACCCTTTCCTGTCTCGTTCGGCACTTGTGCTACGGTTAGCGCTAAGACCAGTAACGGGAGTCGGTGCACTCCTTGTGCTGGTGGCTCCCGCCGGGGTAGCCCAGCAAAATAGCCGCGTGCTGCTCAAGGGTATCATTCGCGACGCCGCGGGGCAGCCCTTGGAGCAAGTAAGTGTGGGAGTGGAGGGGCAACCCGGCGGGGGGGCTACTACCGACAGTCAGGGCCGCTTTACCTTGGGCGTGATATCTCCTGCAGGGGGAAACCCACCCGTGCTGGTGGTGCGCCGTTTGGGGTATCAAACCCAGCGCATCACCTTGAATCTCTCGAATCCACTGGAGCTTACCCTCACGCTGGCGGAAGACTCGCGGGCGCTGGGCAACGTGACGGTGCGTGGGCGGTCCACTGAAACAGATACGCGTGAGCAAGTCAGCATTATTCCGCTGGACCCGCGCACGGCCAAGGAAATTCCTTCGCCCTTCGGCGACTTTAATGCCGTGCTCAAAACGCTGCCAGGGGTAGTGAGCAACAACGAGCTGAGCAGTACCTACTCCGTGCGCGGGGGCAATTACGAGGAAAATCTGGTGTACGTGAACGGCTTCGAAGTGTACCGGCCGTTCTTGGTTACGGCCGCGGCGCAGGAAGGCCTCAGCTTCATCAACCCCGATTTAGTAAACCGGGTAGAGTTTTCTACTGGAGGCTGGCAACCCAAGTACGGCGACAAGCTGTCCTCGGTGCTGAGTATAGAGTACAAGGAACCGACTAGGTTTGGGGCATCCGTAACGGCTAGTTTGGTGGGCGGCTCGGTGCACGTAGAGGCAACTTCACCGAACAAGCGCATCAGCTACTTGGCGGGCGTACGGTACAAGAATGCCACCTACGTTCTCAACTCCTTACAGCAGCAGCAAGGGGGCTACAACCCTACTTTCTACGACGGTCAATCCTATATAAAGGCCGCCCTGGGACCGAAAGGCGACGAAAACAAAACCTCGCTGGGGTTGCTAACTACCTTCGCCCACAACGACTACCGCTTTAACCCGGAAAGTGGCCAAAGCACGTTCAGCACGAACACCAACCAGTTTACGCGCCTGTTTATTAGCTACGGCGGCCGGGAACGGATGCAGTACGACACCTATCAGGGTGGGCTCAGCCTGCGTCATAACTTTCGCTCCAATTTGCAAGCGGAACTGCTAGCGGGGCTGCTGTACTCGCGGGAGTTTGAGTACCGCGATGTGGAAGCCGCCTACCGTCTCGGGGAAATCAATACCGACCCGGATGATCCGGATTTCAACCAAGCCGTGCGGCAACGCGACATTGGTTCCCGCTTTGACCACTCGCGGAACTACCTTACAGCCCGGATTGCGACCCTCGAAACACGCGGCACTTGGACGCCGGGCACGGCCCACACGGTGCGCTGGGGCCTCAAGGCCGGACGGGAGAGAATAGTGGATGAGCTGAATGAGTATAGCTTCGTGGACTCGGCCGACTTTGTGCCCGCGGCCCGGCGCACGCGCCTGCAGTCTGACCTAACCCTGGAAAGCAGCCGCTACCAGGGCTATGTGCAGCACACCTACGCCCTGGATTCTTTGCGCACCCTTACCTACGGTGCCCGGGTAAACTACTGGACGGTGAATGGACAGACCACCGTGAGTCCGCGCGTGCAATACGCCTTCACATCCCGGCGCAATCCGCGCGTATCCTGGAAGGCGGCCGCAGGCGTGTACTATCAGCCCCCGTTCTACCGGGAGTTGCGGGCCCAGATTGGCCCGCCCCAGCGCCAGCAGGGACAACTCAACCTCGACCTGAAGGCCCAACGGTCCTTGCACTTTATTGTGGGCAACGAGCGGCGCTTTACCCAGTGGGGGCGGCCGTTTCGCTTCACGGGCGAAGCCTACTACAAGTACCTCACCGACGTAGTACCCTACGATATCGACAACGTCCGGCTGCGGTACTTTGCTCAGAACAACGCCAAAGCCTACGCCGCGGGTCTTGACGCCCGGGTAAGCGGAGAATTTGTGAAGGGAATTGAGTCTTGGTTTAGCCTCGGAATACTCACTACCCGCGAAAACATTGATGGCGACTCCATCACTACCTACGACGCGAACGGCAATAGTACGGGTCGGGTGCCCAAAGGCTATTTGCGGCGGCCTTCTGACCAGCGCCTTAACTTAGGCGTCTTTTTTCAGGATAATCTGCCGGGCAACCCCTCCGTGAAAGGCTACGTGAACTTGGTATTCGGCACGGGCCTGCCCTTTAGCCCACCCGGCCTGCTTGATTTGCGCGGAACTGACAAGCTCACCCGCAGCTATAAGCGAGTAGATATGGGCTTTTCCAAAGTGCTGAGTTTACGGACGACCGCGCCACAGCTCGGTGGTAAAGCAATGCAACTGCAAAGCTTGTGGGCCAGCCTCGAGATTCTCAACATCCTCGGTGCCGATAATGTAGCGGGCTATAGCTACCTACAGGATTTGAATGGTCGCATCTACGCCATCCCCAATTTCCTCTCGCGCCGGGTCGTGAATCTGCGCGTTATTGCCCGGTTCTAGGGCGGCCACTCAATAGGATAGGCAGGGTAGAATAGAACAGCGGGGAGCTACCGCAGTGCAGCCATCTGGCAAACGCGGCGGCAGCTCCCTGCTGTCGTTGGGAGGTAATGGTCGTGTTAATAGGCCTTCGCCTGCCACTCCGTGAGGGCGATGCGCATGGTAGGGAGCTGGTTCTTTACGGTCGAATCTTCCTTATCTACCAGCTTAATAGCTTTGCGAGCATACACCACAGCCGTCCCGAAATCTTGCTGCTGCGCCAGCAAGCACGCCTTAATCCAGTTGTTGGTGGCGGCATCCTGTAGCTTCAGCGACTCGTTGATGAGCGTGAGGGCGCGCTCGGGCTGGATATTGTTTTGCACCATGTAATCGGCGGCCTGGGCAAGAAGCTGCCAGTCGCCGGGCTTCTGCTGCAGTATCTGCTCAATGCCGCTGATAACCTGCTTGTGCACTTCAGTTTCGATGGGTAGCACCAACGTGCGCTTTTCCCACGTCAGGTTTAAGTGGGCTCCCGTGGGCTTTATTTCGGAAAACCAGTAGAGCAAGGTTTCGTGAAATGGGGCCGTCTCGGCCATTACTGGAATGCGAATGACGTCGGCCTTAGGGTCGTAGTTCTCGGTGCCCCAGTGGTTGATGACGCGGTTTAGCACCAGTTCCCATTCCTTATCGGCGTGGGGAAACACGTAGAAGGAGTACTGCCCGCCCGGAATCATTTGCCCGTGTAATACCACTGGAGTTGAAAAGCGAATTAGGGTGTTCTCATTCGCGCCGGCCCGCCATAATTGGTCGTAGGGCACCAAGCCACCCCATACGGTACGGTTGCGTACGGCAGGGGCGTGGTAATCTACCGTTACCTCCGTCAACCCTATCGTTTGGGTAACCACCGCGTGGGGGCTTGCTTGGGGTAGAGGCAGCTGAACGGGCTGAGCACTAGCCATGGACGCGGGCGCCGTGGGTACCCCCGCGCCGGGGCTAGCCGGCTGCACGGGGGCGGCG
>NZ_JZIR02000070.1:0-28338 GCF_000961955.2 Hymenobacter sp. AT01-02 | reverse complement strand
GTAGGCGCACCTAGTTGTATCTCGGAATTTGTTAGTGCTGCGAAGGTAACTGCCGTCGCTCTGCGGCGCCACCCTCATGGAATAAGGTAAAACGCGCATCAAGCCCTATTACTGGCACGATGACATTGGTACGGCCACCGTACACTTCCTCCCCAGTAATCGGATCGTACTGGGGCACAAAGTTGGCGTAGTACGTTTGGGCCGCTACCCACGGCGTGATATCTACGCGTGGCGACAAGCGGACACCCACTTCCCCGCGCAGGTTGCCAAAATCGATAACGCGTTCCTCACGCTCGTTTTCGTCACGCTGAAGGCGTAAGTATGCTGCGGCTTCATAGGCTATCCGGGGCCGTAGGGACACGTTTTCGCCCAGAGCTATTATCCGATCTACGTCGAGGCGCAGGCGGGTCAGTGCACGGTTGCGCGCAACTGCGAGGTAGTTATTGGTAGATATCCCATACTCTACCCCCAGCCGCTGCCCAAAGTTGACGGAGCCAATCTTGCCAGCATGACGCAGGAACACGCCGGGGATGACGTTGCCATCCTGCGCAAAGAAGTCGCCGTAGTTCTGCACGTTCGCACGCAATAAACGTACTGTGGCTCCGCCACTCCACCGTTCGTTCCAGAAATGCTCGTATCCTAGGCGTAGCTGCCCGCCGGTAAACGAGTTGTCGCCATTGCTATTACCTACGACGTTCAGACCTACCAGAAAATAGTCAGCATCCTTCAGCGCCCATTCTGCTTGCAACTCCGGAATTACAACTGTATTCCTAACAGAACGGCGCTGCGCGCTAACAGCGGAGCTGACTAACAGCAGAACAAACAAAACGGGATAAAACGCGGCACGCATGGGCAGGGCAAGAGGAAATAGAATACGAACAGCTTAGTTGGCAGCTAATTCACGCAAAGTAAGCCAAGCCATAAGGCCGGGACCGGTTTCCAAGGCTTTCGTATCAATATCGAAGGTAGGGGTATGTACGGAGGAGGTGTGCCGCTCGCTACCGTCGGCGGCGGCCGTACCTAGGCGGTAGAAGCAAGCACTGGCAGCCTGCGAGAAGTAAGCAAAGTCCTCAGCAGCCATCCACTGGTCCAGTTCTACCACGTTGTCGCGCCCTAAGTATTCTACTGCTGCTTGCTCTGTCCGGGCCGTTAGGGCGGGCTCGTTCTCCAGATACGGGTAGCCTCGGCGAATTTCTAGCTCGCAACTGGCGCCCATGCTTTCGGCCAAACCTTCACACAGGCGGCGCAGGTGCTGATGCGCTTCGTTGCGCCATTCTTCGTTGAGCGTGCGGAAGGTGCCTTCAATGTACACCTCATTCGGAATGACGTTGGTAGCACCTTGGGCAATGACCTTCCCGAATGATAGCACGGAAGGCAGCTTTGGATTGGCCCGGCGGCTTACAATCTGCTGGGCGGCCACAATAATGTGGGCGGCCACTACCACGGGGTCAAGGTTCTGCTCGGGCATGGCGCCGTGGCCACCTTTCCCGCGCACCGTCAGGTACAACTCATCGGTGCTAGCCATGTACCGCCCCGCGCGCAGCCCAATTTTACCAGCCGGCAGGCGCGGAAATACGTGCTGCCCTAGCACACTGGCAGGCGCAGGGTTTTCCAATACGCCTTCCTTAATCATTAAGGAGGCACCACCCGGTAGCAACTCTTCGCCCGGCTGAAACATAAGCTTTACGGTGCCTTCAAACTCATTGCGCAGCTGAGTTAGGATACGAGCTGTGCCCAGTAGAGAAGATGTATGTACGTCGTGGCCGCAGGCGTGCATCACGCCAGGATTTACCGACTTGTAGGGCACTTCATTCTGCTCCGTAATAGGTAGCGCATCCATATCAGCACGTAGGGCAACCGTGCGCGACGCAGGGTTGCGTCCTTCAATGAGAGCAACTACACCAGTACCCGCAATGGGCTGAGTAGGGAGTCCCAGTTTGTGTAACTGCTCCGTCACGAAAGCTACCGTCTTCTCTTCCTTGAACGACAGTTCCGGGTTGGCATGCAGGTGTTCACGCAGCGCTATAGTCTCAGCGGCGGCCTCTGCGGCCAGGACCTTGATACGGGATATGAGATGTTGCATGGTAGTAGCGCGCCGCCGAGGCGTCAGGGTATAGTTCGGAAGAAAGAAGGTGAGAGGCACCAAACTGCCAGATAGTCTAGCAAAGCAGCACTAAAAAGCAGGGCAAGCTGCTAGCAACTAAAGCGTGGCAGCAGCAAAGCTAGAACGCCGTCTTGTTGATGACGATTTGCGCGCCCTCTAGCTGTGCTTTGGGCGCCAGCGGACGAATGCGCGACATAGCTTGCTCTGCTTCGAGGCGAGTGAGGTAATCCCCAATCCAAAGCCGGTAAATAGGCTGCTTGAAACCAAGGTAGTCCGTTTCCTCGGGGTAGCGGCTAATAACAGCCCGGCGGATAGCCATGGCCTGCTCACGCTCCAGCCCCACGTAGGCCAAGATGCGGTAGCCCTGGGCGTATTTCACGTTCTGATTAGTGAAAGCCTGGTCTCGTAAGCGCTGCTCAATCTGCGCGTTAACTTGGTTGGTCGGTGTGACGGGCCGGGTAGTCGTAGTAGGAACAACGGCAGGTGCTTTGGGCGCGGCAAACGCTGGGCGGTAGCGGCTCAGGTCTTCGGCCGGCAACGTGGCAACTTGGGTTGCCCCGGGTCGGCGGGTAGTATCGGGGGCGGTGGCCGTAGGGGCGACGGGCCCCGAGCTTGCACACGCTCCCAACGCAAAAAATGTAGATAACAGCAGCACGTTATGTAGCGGGTGTTTCATGAGAATCTTCTTTCAGCAAAGCCAAGCTATTGGATGACCCAATTCGGTCGGCACCGGCGGCTACCAGAGCTAAAGCCGCAATACGGGTACGAATACCGCCCGATGCTTTGATACGGATGTGAGTTGGTAATGAACGACGCATGAGCACAATGTCGCTCACGGAGGCTCCTCTGCCTGCAAACCCCGTAGAGGTCTTTACGAAGTCGGCACCAGCTTCCTCACACAAGCGGCAGGCCGTCACAATTTCTTCGTCGGAAAGCAGGGCAGTTTCTATAATGACCTTTAGCAAGGCACCGCGCAAGTGGCACAACTCCGTCAGCTGGCCAATTTCTTCCTCTACCTCTTCATACCTGCCTGCTTTCAAGGCACCCACATTGATAACCATATCTAATTCAGTAGCACCTTCCAGCAGGGCCTGGTGCGCCTCAAAGAACTTCACCTTGGCAAGAGAATAGCCTAACGGGAACCCAATAACCGTGCATACTGGCACGCCTGTATTGGCAAGCTGCTCGGTGGCGAGGCGTACGTAACATGGTGGTACACATACGCTGGCAAATTGGTGAGTAGCTGCCTCTTGGCAGAGCTGAATAATTTGATCCGGCGTAGCATCCGGCCTTAGCAGAGTATGGTCAATGGTAGAAGCTAGGTTCACAAGGCAAAGATAGAGAGGTGAAATGCGAAGCGTCGGCTCCGCTCTACAACAAACGGGCCGCGTTTCTGAAGTAGAAACGCGGCCCGAATAGGGTTGGCAGAATACCCAGCAGCTTAGCTATACAGCCGGGCAACCAAGCAGTTTACCACCGATAACAACCTACTAGTCAATCAGTACGGCCCGGTCGTTAAGCAGGTCATCTTCTACCTGCTTGAACTTCACGTCACGCAAGATGCGGCCGTCCATGTACTGCACGCTTACCTTCTCGTTGCGGTTGGCAACTTTCTGAGAGCGAGCAGGCTGCTGCCGCTCCATTACTTGTGCGCCGTCTTGCTGTAGATCCTCGGGACCCGCACCCAACGACACGGAAGAAACTTCCTTCTCGGCCTTCAGCTTGGGGGTAGGTGGCATTACGGGAAGCTCGTCTTCCGTGAAGTACTCAGGCTCGTCGTAACCTTCCTGGCCCGGCTGCATGGGTACGTCGGCGCGGAACAAGAACTGGATAGTGTCCTCATTCACCTTGCTGATCATCTGCTTGAACAGCTCAAACGATTCGAACTTGTATACCAAGAGCGGGTCCTTCTGCTCGTACACGGCGTTCTGCACTACCTGCTTCAGGTCGTCCATGGCGCGCAGGTGCTTGGTCCAGGCTTCGTCAATGACGGAGAGTACCACTACCTTCTCCATGCCGCGAATCACGTCGTGACCACCGGTAGCCTGCGCACGGCGCAGGTTGGCAATAGCCTGAATCTGCTTACGACCATCGGTGAAGGGAATGGCAATGTTCTCGTACGGCGCGTTCTGGCTAAGCAAGTCATTAATCAACGGCATGGAGTTACCACTGATGAAATCGTTCTTGCTTTGGTAGTATCCCAGAGCCTCATCGTACAGTTTCTGCGTGAGCTGGGCAGCTTGCATACCGCTCAGGTCCTGAGCCGTCAGATGCGTATCGTAACCGAATACGCGGATGATGGCCAGCTTGAAGTCTTCGTAGTCGTTGTTGCCTTTGTGGCCGATTACGATGTCTTCGCAAACATCGTAAATCATATTCCAGATGTCCAGCTCCAGACGCTCGCCATGCAGGGCGTTGCGGCGGCGCTTGTACACCACTTCCCGCTGGGCATTCATCACATCGTCGTACTCAAGCAGGCGCTTCCGGATGCCGAAGTTGTTTTCTTCAACTTTCTTCTGGGCGCGCTCAATGGATGAGGTAATCATTGAGTGCTGAATTACCTCGCCTTCTTCCAGACCCATGCGGTCCATCAGCTTAGCAATACGGTCTGAGCCGAACAGACGCATCAGGTTATCCTCCAAGCTCACGAAGAACTGGGAAGAGCCTGGGTCGCCCTGGCGGCCGGCACGACCACGCAACTGGCGGTCAACGCGGCGTGACTCGTGACGCTCTGTACCAATAATGGCCAAGCCTCCCGCTTCTTTGGCCGTACCGCGCAACTTAATGTCGGTACCACGGCCAGCCATGTTGGTAGCAATAGTTACGGTGCCAGGATAGCCAGCAGCCGCTACAATTTCAGCTTCGCGCTGGTTTTGCTTGGCGTTCAGCACTTGGTGGGGAATGCCACGCAGCTTGAGCATGCGGCTTACCAGCTCCGAAATTTCAACCGAGGTAGTACCTACCAGCACGGGGCGGCCAGCCTGCACTAGCGTTTGAATCTCTTCGGCCACGGCATTATACTTCTCGCGCACCGTCTTATACACCTTGTCGTGCTCGTCTTTGCGGGAGATGCCACGGTTGGTAGGAATTACTACCACGTCAAGCTTATAAATCTCCCAGAACTCGCCCGCTTCTGTTTCGGCCGTACCCGTCATGCCGCCCAACTTGTGGTACATGCGGAAGTAGTTCTGCAGCGTTACGGTAGCATAGGTCTGCGTAGCATCTTCTACCCGCACGTTTTCCTTGGCCTCAATGGCTTGGTGCAAACCGTCGGAGTAGCGGCGGCCTTCCATTACACGGCCGGTCTGCTCGTCCACAATCTTCACCTTGCCGTCGTCGGACAGGATGTACTGGTCGTCACGCTCAAACAGGGTGTATGCTTTCAGCAGCTGGTTGATGGTATGGATGCGCTCCGATTTCACCTGGAAGTCGTCCATCAGCTGCTCTTTGGTGTGCAGCTTTTCCTCGCCCGAAAGGGCTGGGTCTTTCTCAATATTGGCCAGCTCAGTGCCAATATCTGGCATGATGAAGAAGTTGTGGTCTTCCCCCTGACCCGTAATCAAGTCAATACCTTTTTCCGTCAGCTCAATCTGGTTGTTCTTCTCATCAATGGTGAAGAACAGCGGCTCATCCGCCTTGGGCATCTGGCGCTGGTTGTCCTGCAAGTAGAAATTCTCCGTTTTCTGCAGTACGGCGCGCATGCCGGTTTCCGACAGGAACTTGATGAGGGGTTTGCTCTTGGGCAGGCCACGGTAAGCCCGGAACAGGGCCAAGCCGCCTTCGCCTTCTTTCGAGCCGTCTTTGCCTTCCTTAATGAGTTTGCGCGCTTCTACCAGGTAGTTCTGCACCTGCTTTTTCTGCTCCTCTACAAGGCGCTGAATGCGGGGCTTGAGTTGGTAGAACTCGTGTACATCGCCGCGAGGAACAGGACCGGAAATAATAAGCGGAGTTCGGGCGTCGTCAATCAGTACGGAATCCACTTCGTCGACCATGGCGTAGTGGTGCTTGCGCTGCACTAGCTCTTCCGGGTCGCGCGCCATGTTGTCGCGTAGGTAGTCGAAGCCAAACTCGTTGTTGGTACCGTAGGTAATGTCGGCCAGGTAGGCCTTGCGGCGGGCGTCCGTGTTCGGCTGGTGCTTGTCAATACAGTCTACCGTGATGCCGTGGAACTCGAACAGCGGCGCATTCCACTCCGAGTCACGTTTGGCGAGGTAGTCGTTTACCGTAACCAAGTGCACACCCCGGCGAGCCAGTGCATTGAGGAAGGCTGGCAGAGTAGATACCAGGGTCTTACCCTCACCCGTGGCCATTTCCGAAATTTTACCCTGATGCAACACCACGCCACCAATGATTTGTACATCGTAGTGTACCATATCCCAGGTGATTTCGGCGCCAGCGGCCGTCCACTTATTGCTCCAGATGGCCTTGTCGCCCTCGATGCGCACGTTGGACTTACGACGGGCGTAGTCACGGTCATAATCGGTGGCAGTTACAACTAGCTGGCCGTTTTCGGTGTAGCGACGGGCCGTGTCTTTGCAGATAGCAAAGGCCACGGGCAATACCTGCATCAGGACTACCTCCAACTCTTTGTTCCGCTGTTTCTCAAGGGTGTCGATCTGGTCGAAGATCTGCTCCTTCTGAATGGCGTCTAGCGTAGCATCATCATTCACGCGCTGATGCAGGGCACCAATCTGGTCGTCCAGGTTTTTGAGGTGGGCGTCAATGCGGGCGCGGACCTCATCGGTGCGGGCGCGTAGCTCGTCGTCGCTGAGCTGTGCCAAGTTGGCATATTCGGCGTTTACGAGCGCCACATACGGGACTATCTCCTTCAGGTCACGGTCCGACTTGGAACCGAAGATCTTGGCGACGGTCTTGCCTAGAAAATCAAACATGCTGGTTTACCTTAATTGAAACGCCGGGGCGCACCTCAAATTTACAAGATTTCTAGCCAAAACCGCCCCATTCCCGTACGCCCCGCCAATCTGACCGATTTTTGCAAATCCGGTTCAGCAAGCAGCACGTCCCGTCACGAAGCAAAGAACCTGGCTAGAACCGCCCCTTTTCGTAGTTAACTATTTTAGCTGCAACGTAGTGCGAATTTCGCTTCAATAGTGGTTTTTCTACTACGTGCCATAGCACAAAGGCAGCCCCAACTATTATCAGCAGCAACGCCGCAAGCCCCAGCCACGGATTCCACTGAAACACTCCTAGGTGAATAAAGAGCTGAATGATAGGAAAGTGTACTAAGTACGTGCCGTACGATAAATCGCCCCAGCGGCCTGCACTGATCTGCAGTGGTAGCCCTGTGGCCGCGAACAACACACTGGAAGCATAACTTAAAGGCTCGATAAGTGAGCCTATACGATGATGTCGTAGCAAGAAAAAGGCTACGCAAGAGACCAGAGCAATCCAGCCCAGCTTTGGCCCTAGTTTGTGCTCTACCATGGTGAACACAGCACCCAACGTAAAAAAGTGGATGACACCTGGAAACTGCCGGGCAAGCTCAGTTACCATGCGGGGCGTGATATGTGGTACGTGGGGCAACGCTTCTTCCCACAACAACGCTACGCAAAAGGCTAAGATAGCAGTAGGATAGCGCCGATGCGCCGAAATAGCCCTACCAGTAGCGGCACGCAGCAGTAGAGGCACAGTTCTACTTTGATAGTCCACAGGGAAGCGTTGAGAGCGGGTACGGCATGCTGCTCAAATACCCCCGGCAAGGTAGGCTGCAGAAAGTTCAGGAACGCGGCGTTGGCTGCTAGGTACTTATAGGCAGCCGGTTGATTAATATAATTGGCTACTGATAGATGGGTAGCTACCATGCCAATCAGCCAGCCCAGCCCAATGGTAACGGCGTAGGCAGGGTAAATACGGCGTACGCGTTTCTCGGCATAATCCCACCCCGACTGGCTGCGAAGGTAGCTGCGGGTTACGAGGCAGCCACTGATAACGAAGAACCCTTTCACCGCAAAGTCAGCCGATAGAAAGCGTAGAAAGGGTTGGAAGGCCGCTACCTCGGATAGCACTGCCAAATGGCAAAACACCACGGTCAAAGCCAAGCCCAATCGTACGGCATCGAAATTATTGCGCATTACTTGCCAAAGTAGGGATACTAGCCGGCAAAATACTACCCCTCTCCCACTTGCTAGTGCGCCCTGCGTGCGCCCTGCTCTGTAGGGCGCACGCGGGGCGCAGCCTTATCCGGCTAAGAAGCCGCCGCTACAATCTCATTGGTACCCGTCGTAACACTGGTTGCGACCTCGGCTAAATAGCGTTCCAGCCCGCTTTCTATTGAAGGCAAGAGTGAGCCGTGTACACTACCTAAGGCGCTGTATAAAGGGCGAGTAGCCAGCCAAGGAAAATCAACGGAGGGCCGCGCTACAATGAAACTTGGGTCGAAGCCCGCCATACGAGCTATCTGGCACGCAAATTCAGCCCACGTGCAAGAGCCGCTATTGGCTAGGTGCCAAATACCACTTTCCTCATCAAGAAGTAGATCTAAAGCCGTATTCACCAAATCGGGCACGTAGGTAGGTGATATCACTACGTCGGAAGCCGCCTCGAAGGGCTGGCCTGCACGCGCCGCTTGCAGCACCTGGTGCACGAAGTTGTACTCATCCCAAGGCCCGAAAAAGGCACTGGTCCGCACAATTAAGGCGTTAGGGTAGTCAGTCAGCACTTCCCGTTCGGCTAGCTGCTTGCTAATCCCATACACATTTAGGGGCCGGGGCGCGTCGGTTTCCAGGTATGGCGTCGTTTGCTGACCGTCGAATACCAGATCGGAAGAAAAGGTTAGCAGCGGCACTTGTAGACGGGCACAGGCCGCAGCCAGAATGGCCGGTCCGGTGGTGTTTTCGCGGTAGCAATGGGCGTAATCGGTTTCAGCATCGTCTACGCGCACATAACCCGCGGCATTCACCACGGCCCAGGGCTGATAGCGCTCTAGGGCACGCTCCACGGAAGCGGGGTCAGCAATGTTCAGCTTAGCACGACTGAGAGCCACTGTTTCTAGTCCGCGAATGGCAGCAATTTGCTGAAATGCCCGTCCTAAGGTGCCATGAGCACCAGCAATCAGCAGCGGCCGGGGTCGGGTGCCCGCCAATTCGGCAGAATGGTTTGGAACGGTGAATGGTGCAGGAGTAGGTTGGATCATAGCTTAGTGCGTTAGGTGCGCATGATGCTGATAGAGGTAGCGCGTATCGCGGTGCCACCAGCCTGGGTCTTGGAGCACGGGATGAGCAAAGTCGCCCGTCGTGGCCAAGCTGCGCACTAGGTTGAAAAGAGCCGTGGGCCGGGCCTCACCACTGCGTACATCAAATACGCCGCTCTCATAGTAACCCTGATTTTGGGTAAGGAGACTATTCCAATCGAAGGCGCCTAGCAACGACCACACGGTCATGGCCCGCATATCCAGGCCTTGTTCGCGTAGTTGGGTGCAGGTTTGCCAGGTTTGGTACAGCCAGCGCATTTGTTCTTCACGCGTGCAGGCCAAGTGAGACTCCGTAATGGCAAGCGGAATGCTATACCGGTCCCAGGCTTCTTGGGCCAGGGTAGCTAGCCCATCAAGCTGCACGGGGCGCACGCGCACGGCTTCCACATCCACATAAGGCCGACTATCGTCAAGGGCGTAGTGTTCGGTTTGGTCATCCAAAAACCGCTCACTCGTGATGTAATGGTTGATGCCCAGAATATCGGGGGGCAGCACGTCGTCGGTAAATTCCAGCAGCTCATCAACAGAAGCCCCGCTTGCGCGCAAGTACTCCCAAAGCGGGTGCTCCCGCGTGACAAGGCCGCAGAGCAGGTCGTAGGTTAGCCAGCGCCGGTGGTTTTCGAAATCTGCCTGGTGGGCTAAAGCGGGCGTGCTGTGCGTTTTCCCTAGGTCTTCCGTTTGCACCAGCTTTGCGGCTGGGTTTACCTGTCTGATGGCTTGCATGGCCCGTTTGGTGGCGCGCACCTCATTGAGCAGAATGCGCACAAACGTATGGTCGTCGGAGTGGTGGGGATACCACAGGCCGTAGAGGCCACTGAAACGAGCTGTAGTAAGGGGCTCGTTGATAGGGGTATAATGTTCTACCCAGGGATAGCGCTCGGCTACCATACGCGCAAACCGGGCCAGTCCTGTGTCGAAGGTATCGAGGTGGAGAGCCGTGTAGCGCGGGCCGCTGCCGTGGTGTACCAGCCTACTATTGGGTCCACGTTCAACTCCCGCAAGCGGTTTAGGCGCTCATCGGGCCAACTCCAGTTGGGGTGGTTGAGGCTCTGCGGGGCCACTTGTTCCCACAGAACTGGGTAGCGCAATTTACGGATGCCCAGCTCGGCAATGCGGTCTAGGTCTTCGAGGCGGGTGCGGTGTCCGCTGCGGTTTACTTGATCGGAGTAGTCGTCGCCAACCCGGCAAATACTGCACTCTATTCCGCCCCACATTTCAACAGGTCTCATCGGCACAAATCTTAAGTGAATGACCAGTTGGAAAGCAGTTTCCTGCTCTCAGGCCCGAGGCATAGTGTTCAGTTGCCCCTGCCAGAAAACAGCACTGTCACTCTGCGCTTACACCATGACCATGTGAATGGCTTGTGCAAGCACAGAATGACAGTACCAGACGTATATGCGGTGGGCAAGCTCCAGCTAAGCTAGAATGCCCCACCGTTACTCTTTCGCTGGGTCGCGGGGTACCAGCTTATCCAGGATAGCTGCCGAGCCCGTGATGGTGGGCTTCACAGTAGCCTTCTGTACCTCCTCTGACTTCTCAGTGAGCTTCTTGTACAGAGTAAGGGCCTGCGCCACTACCTGGTCCATGTTGTAATACTTGTAGGTAGCCAAGCGGCCTACGAAGTGTACGTTTGGCGTCTCGTCGGCCAGCTTCTTGTACTTGTTGTACAATTCGGCGTTTTCGAGGCGTGGTACGGGGTAGTAGGGGTCGCCCTCGGCCTTAGGATACTCATACACGATAGACGTTTTGGGGTGCTTCTGACCGGTGAGGGCCTTAAACTCCGTGATACGCGTGTACAGGTTGTCGTTGGGGTAGTTTACTACCGGAGCGGCGAGGTAGTTCTCCGTGTTCAGGGTCTCGTGCTTGAACTCCAACGAGCGGTAAGGCAGCTTGCCATACTTGAAGTCGAAGTACTCATCTACCGGACCCGAGAAGATCATTTCCTTGAACGGAATGAAATCTACGATGTCGTGGTAATCAGTATTGAGCATCACCTTGATGTTGGGGTGATCCAACATGCGCTCAAACATGCGGGTGTAGCCGTGCAGCGGCATAGCTTGGTAGGTGTCCGTGAAGTACCGGTCGTCGCGGTTGGTGCGCGTGGGTACACGGGAGGTCACCGATTTGTCTAGCTCTGAGGGGTCCATCCCCCACTGCTTACGGGTGTAATTGCGGAAAAATTTCTCGTACAGTTCTCGTCCTACCTTGCTAACTACTACGTCTTCCGACGTTTTAATAACGGGCACTTGCTCGGCCAACGACTCCAGGAATTGCTCTACCTCGAAGCTGTTGAGCGACAACCCATAGAGTTTGTTAATGGTATCCAGGTTAATTGGCATGGGCACCAGCTGACCGTCTACGGAAGCTAGTACGCGGTGCTCGTAAGGGCGCCAATCGGTGAAGTTGGATAGGTACTCGAATACGTCTTTCGAGTTAGTGTGGAAGATGTGGGGCCCGTACTTGTGGACCAGGATGCCTTCCTCGTTGTAGTGGTCGTAAGCGTTGCCGGCAATGTGGTTGCGCTTGTCCACCACCAGGACCTTTTTGTTGGAACGCGTTGCGAGGCGCTCGGCCAGCACGCTACCGGCGAAACCGGCTCCTACGATGAGATAGTCGAACATAACGAAGAGGTGTTTGGGAATGAATGAGGGGGATGACGGGCAGCGTTACAATAAAAGCGGACTATACAGCGGTAGTTGCCGCGTGGGCAGTACCGGCGGAGCGGGAGGCGGTAAGTTTTTTCTGCATCAGGGTCACCATCTGTTCCCAGGTTAGGTCCCAGCTGATGGTTTCCAAGTACTCGTCCGTACGCTGGCGCCAGTCGGCATCCTGCGTTTGGGTAAGGGCTTTAGCAATAGCACGGCCGAACTCGTCGGCGGTAGCGGCAATCTGTACTAAGTTCAGGTCGCCATAGGGGCGCACCACGTCGCGGATGGGCGTGCTCACTACCGGACGGCCGGCAGCCAAATACTCCGGCGTTTTGGTGGGCGAGATAAATTTGGTGCTTTCGTTATCAGCAAAGAGTAGGGTAGCTACGTCCCAGCCGTGGAGGTAGGCCGGCAGCTCCTGGTAATCTTTGCCACCGAGGTAGTGAATGTTTGCCGGCCGGGGCAGCGTGGCGGGGTCGATTTTCACTACCGGCCCAATGATGACAAATTGCCACTCGGGGTGAGCTTCGGCTAATTGGCCCAGCAGTTCAATATCCAAACGCTCATCTACCACGCCGAAGAAACCAACACGCGGATGCGCAATACCAGCTTGGTCGGCGGGCTCGGCCATTTCCTGGCGAGCTTGGCCAAAGTGAGCTTTGTCGATGCTGCTGGGGAAGGGGTGCGCATCGGGGTGCTGCTGGCTTTTGGCTTCGTAAAGCGTGTGCCCACCCGTGAAGACGTAATCGGCTTTCTTGAAAAGCTCCTGCTCCCGCTCACGCAGGGCTGGAGGAGCAAACTTGAAAGCGGCCAGCTCATCCATGCAGTCGTAGATGGTAAGAGCCGGCGTGAAGCCACGCGACTTGGCAATGGCCATTGGCGTGTAGTACCAGAAAATGTATTGCTGAATGTTCTGCTCAGCAAAAAACTGGCGCAGCACATCGTTCTGGGCTTGGTCGGCGGCATCTTCGTTACCACGCAGGCGGGCTGGTAGATGCACTACCACCACTTTCAAGCCATTTTGCCGCTCTTTTACTTCAATGTGCGGTTCAATCAGATCGTCGGGGTGATAAAACGCATCTTCCACGTAAAACACCCGGCCATGTTGGGCAAAGCGGGAAAGCAAATGCTGAGGACGTTGCCACACAAAGTCCCAGTGCAAGTGTGCGAAGCACACTAGATCAGGCAAGGCGTAGGTAACAGGGTCGGCAGGTGCGATGGTGGAGGCGCGCAAAGGCGGCTCCGCTGACTGATTCAGCGGCATAGAAGAAAAATATGAAGTAAATCGAACGGCACAATACTGGTGAAATACCCCCCGTGTGCGCTCGGTAATCTGGCTATACGCTGTCGTAAATAAAAGGATATAGACGAGCTAGCCCAGAGTACGTAACTAGCGTTGCTAACCACATAACTGCGACAATTTACAGCATTAATTGCATTTCTACAACATCCTCCCACCCACTTTCGGTACGGAGCCACTCTTTTCGTGTTCCGACAAGCTGAAACCCAACACTAGTAAACAAGTGCTGACTAGGTCTATTTGATATTCCGATAGTACAATATATCTGATGCAGGCGAAGTACTTCGCGGGCATAAGGCACTAGCAATTCCAAAGCCGTCTTGGCAAAGCCTTGCTGCCGAAACGCTTGCAGAATGGTAATTCCTACGCCTGCCCGCTGATGCATTGGATCTACCTCAAAAATATCCAATGTACCAACAGAGGTGCCGGTTGCATTTTCACAAATTACAAGGCGTAACTGGCGCACCGCATAAACGTCGGCAGAGGCATTATCCAGGTACTGACGCAGCAAATGACGCGATACTGGGGCTAGCGTATCCGAAACACCCCAGATGCTGGGGTCATTTTCTAGGGCATAGAGAAAATCTAAGTCCTCAGCTTCTAAAGGGCGCAAAAAAATACGTTCGGAGGACAGCATACGGAGGAGGTAGCACTACGAGTGGCCCAAATTTTACATTAACATTCGTTGTACGCGGTAGTTTGGAAAGCATACACTATCCAATTCTTCCCTCATGAAATACAACCTATTGGGCAATACGGGCCTGAAAGTATCAGAATTGTGCCTAGGTACGATGACGTATGGTGGTAAAGGCTGGGCTGCGGCCATGGGCTCTTTGGATCAACAAGCAGTAGACGAGCAAATAAAGCGGGCCGTAGATGCCGGCGTTAACTTCATAGACACAGCTAATGTGTATTCCGAAGGGCTTTCGGAGGAGCTGACTGGTCAGGCTATTCACAACCTTGGCATTTCCCGGCACGATATAGTACTGGCCACCAAGGTACGCGGCAAAATGGGCGAAGGCCCCAACGACGCAGGGCTTACGCGCAAGCACATCTTCCAGCAGGTAGAGGACAGCCTGCGCCGCCTCAAAACCGACTACATTGACCTCTACCAGACCCACAGCTACGATCCACTTACCCCGCTGGAAGAAACCCTGCGCGCCCTCGACGACTTGGTGCGCAGCGGTAAAGTGCGCTACATCGGTGCCAGCAATGTAGCAGCCTGGCAACTCATGAAAGCCTTGAGCTACTCCACCTACAACCATATAGAGAAGTACGTATCGTTGCAGGCGTACTACACTATAGCGGGCCGCGACTTGGAGCGCGAACTGGTACCTCTTCTGCAAGATCAGAAGGTGGGCCTGATGGTGTGGAGCCCCTTGGCTGGCGGCTTCCTGAGTGGCAAATACACCCGCGAAAACGAAAGTGAGGAAGGTGCCCGCCGCGCTAGCTTTGACTTCCCGCCGGTAAACAAGGAAAAGGGCCTCGATATTGTAGACGCACTGCGCCCCCTGGCCGATAGCAAAGGTGTGTCAGTAGCGCAGGTGGCGCTGGCGTGGCTACTGCACCAGCCCGTAGTCACTAGTGTTATCATTGGAGCCAAGAAAATGGACCAGCTAGAAGACAACCTCAAGGCCGTAGATGTGCACCTGACACCCGAAGAGTTGCAGCAGCTAGACGAGGTTAGCAAGCTAGCGCCCGAATACCCCGGCTGGATGCTGGACTTCACCAAGGGCGACCGGCAGCCTTAAAAAGTAACACTGAAGTAACACACAGCGGCCCCGAGGAAGCTATTACCTCTTCCTCGGGGCCGTTGTGTGTACACGCGGGGCTAACCGCTTGTGCTTATACCGCTATAGTGCCCTCAAAAACGCGCGTAGCGGGGCCAATGAGGTAAACGTTGGTAAAGGAGTCGTCGGGCTGGGCTTCGAACGTGACGCGCAGGTCGCCGCCGGGGGTGCGCAGGTGCACGGGGCTAGTAGCGCCCCGCTTGCTAGCGGCCAGGGCTACGGCCGTCACTCCGGTGCCGCAGCTGAGGGTTTCGTCTTCCACGCCCCGCTCGTAGGTTCGCACTTGCCAAGGCAGATCGGGAGTGGCAGGCGCCTCCACAAAGTTGACGTTGGTGCCTTTCTCCCGAAACTGCTCGTTATATCGGATGGCTCGGCCCTCAGCAAACACGTTCAGCTCGGTAAGGGTGCTGGCGGGCTGAAACTGTACCAGATGGGGCGAACCCGTATTCAGAAATACGCTATGCTCTTCTATTTCCTGCTGGCCTAGTACGTCCTGCATGCGCAGGTGCACGATGCCGTCAGCCTCCACGCGGGCTTCATGCGGACCATCGGCGGCCAGAAAGTGGGTTTGCGTGTCAATTACGCCGAGCTGCTTGGCAAAGGCCACGGTGCAGCGTCCGCCGTTGCCGCACATAGAGCCCAAATAGCCGTCGGCGTTGAAGTAAACCATCTCAAAATCGTACTGCGCATGGTTGCGGAGCAGAATGAGGCCATCGGCGCCAATACCCCGACGCCGGTCGCAGAGGAAGCGCACCAGCTTGTGATTGGTTTCATCGAACTGTTGTGCTCGATCATCCACCATTACAAAGTCGTTGCCGGTGCCTTGGTATTTGAAGAAAGTAAGCGTGTTCATTCTATAAAAGTAGAAAGCAAAAGGGGCGCTTGCCTCATGGGACAATTATCCGAGGTAGCCGAACAAATTTTCAGGCAAAAGCTTTCCGCAGGAGTGCTATTTGCCCGGTATGATAATACGTATGCTGGATTACTCCCTGGAGCATGACGTACCAAGAGTTGGAAGTGCTATCCGGAATATTTCCGGGAGAAGTGCCGCGGCGGGTAAGGTCGGTATCCTGCAGGTTGCCTATTACGGCCCGCAACTGGTCGTGGGCTTGGCGTAGATAATCCTGCGTTGCTCGCCAGGCCTCCTCATTAGGCAAAGCCGGCGGGGCCGGCCAGTTCTCGGCATCAGTTGGGCCTAGTAGCGTGGCAGTTTCTAAGCGCCGACGCACAATGTGCAGCCAGGTTTCCAGATGCAGCACAATTTCCCATATGCTGTGCGCCCCAGCCAGGGGGTAGGCAGCGGCCTGAGCAGCAGTAATGCCCGCCAAGGTTGCCTGCAAGGACGGACCCGCCCAGGCCTCTCCATAGAAGGCTCGCTGTAACTGGTCAAGAATTCGCTCTATTTCGTGCATCTGCGAAAGTCTGCTGCCTATCCGTATCCTATACTGACCGGAACTGCATCATGCCGTACCTTTGCCAGCCTGCCCTACTGGGCAGCGTAAAGGTAGCTCTATGTACACGTTCCTCACCACCAGCCCTTGGGCCGACTACGAACTAATCGACGCCGGCAACTTCGAAAAGCTGGAACGCTTCGGTAAGCACATTCTCGCCCGCCCTGAACCCCAGGCCATCTGGGACCCCCACCTACCCGCTTCGGAGTGGCAACGGGCCAACGCCACCTTTACCCGGGAGAAGGGTAGCCAGGAGCGCGGGCAGTGGAAAATCAAAGCCGGCACGCCGGAGCAGTGGATTATCGGCTACGAGCGACCCGACGGCTTGAAGCTGCGGTTTCGGCTGGGTATGTCGTCGTTCAAGCACGTGGGCCTGTTCCCAGAGCAGGACCCCAACTGGCAGTTCATTTACCAACAAACCCGCAAGCGCCGCGCCGCACAACCCCGGGTGCTCAACTTGTTTGCTTACACCGGCGCCGCTACCCTAGCTGCCCGCGCCGCGGGGGCCGATGTTACCCACCTCGACTCGGTGAAGCAGGTGAACTTCTGGGCCCGCGACAATATGGAAGCGTCCGGCCTGGATGGCGTCCGGTGCTGGTAGAAGACGCCATGAAGTACGTGCGCCGGGAAGTAAAACGGGGCAGTAAGTACCAAGGCCTTATCCTCGATCCTCCCGCCTACGGCCGTGGTCCCAACGGGGAGAAATGGCAGCTGGAAGACGAGCTGAACGAGATGCTGAAGCTTTGCAAGGAGCTACTGGACCCCCAGGACCACTTTTTCCTCATCAACCTGTACTCCCTAGCTTCTCGGCCCTCATTCTGGAAAACCTAGTGCATGAAATCTTCCCAGAGGCTCGTCAGACGCGGGAAATTGGGGAAATCTACTTGCACGACAAAGCGGCCCGCAAGCTTCCTCTGGGCACGTTCTGCCGGTTTGCTACGTAATACACAGGCCGCGCTACTTCCCATCGGGTAGCTAGCCTGGGCGGCGTCGGCCGCGGCTGAATGTGCCTTACCTTGGCAGGCCAGGTCCATTAGTATCCTGCGCAACGCATCTACTCTCTTCCTCTTATAATGCAGCATCCCCTCCCCCGTCATCGGCGCTTGGCCTCATCGACATGGGCACGAATACGTTCCACTTGCTGATTGTGGAGCTTCCGGAGCCCAGCCACCAGCAACCCGTAACGCTGTTGCGTACTAAAGTAGGCGTGCGCTTGGGCGAGGGAGGCATCAGTAAAGGAGAAATTGCGCCGGCAGCTTTCGAGCGGGCCTTGCACACGCTCGTTGGGTTCAAGGAGGAAATTGAGCTGCATCAAGTAACGGACGTGCGTGCTACGGCCACTAGCGCCATGCGCGTAACCCGCAACGGCCCGGCCTTGGCGCAAGCTATTTTCGAGCAAACCGGCATTCGAGTAGAAGTTATTGCGGGTGACCGGGAGGCGGAGCTCATTGCCAAGGGTGTGCGCTGGGCGGTACCCTTGGGTAGCCAGCCTCACCTCCTTGTGGATATTGGGGGCGGCTCTGTAGAGTTTATTATTGCCGATGAGGATACCATCTTCTGGAAGCAAAGCTTTGAAATAGGTGCTCAACGCCTTCTCGACAAGTTTTTCCCCGAGCCCAGCGGCTTGTTTCCAGCTTCGGCCGTAGCCGCCGAGCAGGAGTACCTGCGCACCATGCTGGCTCCTCTGGCCGCGGCCGTGCAGCAATACCGGCCCGTGGGCCTGGTAGGAGCCTCGGGCAGCTTTGATAGTCTAGCTGATATGCAACTGGGGCAGTTGCGCACCGAAGCCGAGCTACCACCCCGCACGGAGCTTGCCCTCAGCAGCTTTCAGCGCAGCTACCAGCAGCTTCTGAGCTTAACCCATGAGCAGCGGGCAGCTATTCCCGGCATTCTGCCCATGCGCGCCGACATGCTAGTAGTCGCGTCCGTGCTGATTGATTTTGTGCTGACCACCACCGGTATTACCTACATCCAAACCTCAGCCTACGCCCTGAAGGAAGGTTTGCTAGCCGAGATGCTCGGCTAGGCTTCGTCTGCTGGACTCAATGCATAAAGGTTAGCGGGCAGCTTTGGCGCTGCTACCGGCTTGCTGGCAGACTTTGTGAATAAAGGCCATTTTGTCTACTACCTCCGGCATGATGATGAACGGGTACGGGTCGGGTTGGCCCATGCTCCGGTTGAGGCTGTTCATGGTGAACGTGAGGGGTAGCCACAGCTGCATGATGCGGCTGAAGTCGGATATTTCGTAGGGCTCCTCAGTAATGGCCGCTTGCAAGCCTAGTTCGGCGGGCGCGGCCGCGGGGTTTACACTCAGCCCAAAGGCGTGAGCTGTTTGCAAGGTATCGAGGATGTGGAGGTAGTGCGCCCAGGTTTCGGCCCAGTCTTCCCAGGGGTGGCTACTGGCATAGGAGCTAATGAAATGCTGGGACCAGTCGTTGGGGGCACCTTGGTCATAGTGGCGTTGGAGGGCTTGCCCGTAGTCATCCTGCTCATCCCCAAACAGCGCCCGAAATTCTGTTAGGTGGGGTGTATTGTCGATAAGTTGGTCCCAGTAGTAGTGGCCTACCTCGTGGCGAAAATGCCCCAGCAGCGTGCGGTACACCTCGGCCATCGACTTGCGCGCCATTTCCCGCTCAATGTCGTCGGCCTCCGCAATATTGATAGTAATAAGGCCATTGTCGTGCCCGGTCATGACCTTCTGGCCACCATCCTGGCTGGCATCGGCCAGGAAGTCGAACTGCAAGCCATGCTCCGGGTCCTCAAATTTACTTACCACCGGCAGGCCCATGCGCAGCAAGCTGTACACCAGGCGGTGCTTGGCTATTTCCAGCTTCCACCAGCGCAGGCGGTGTTCGGGCTCACTCAGGTTAGGAATAGTGCGGTTGAGGGCACACGCGGTGCAAAATTGGGTAGCACTCTCCGCTGGAACTAGCCAGTTGCACACCCCATCGGCATGGTTGCGGCAGTACGTGTAGGTAGGCGCGTTGGGCTGAGTGGTGCCGAACAAGCGGTAGGTGCGCCCATCTGCCTCCGCCACCAATGGAAACAGCTGCAGTTGTTTTGGCTCGAAGCCCAGGGGATAATGGCACTTCTCACACTGGCTGTTTTCAAAGTACAGCAGTTGGCCGCAGTGGGTACACGTAAATAGCTTCATACAGGCGCTGGCGGAGATACTGTTGCCTCTACGGCTAAGGTTAGGCTACGGATACTACCGGCGTGGCTATTCTAGGCTGATGCCAGGAAAACCTTGCTCCTATAGACTTACTGCACCCTCATTTTAGAGGTGCTTTTTACAAAAACACATACTTATTTGAAGTTACCCCTACGGAATTTAGGCCATTTCATGGTTTCTTACGCCAAGAACTATTCCGACTGCTTTCAAAACTACCCCCATTAGCAAACATGCCTCTGCTTAAAGGGGTCTGGTTGAAAGCAGCTTCCCGTTGTGCTTCTACTTCGTTATATGCAGCAAAATTCCTTACTCCATTCCTACCGAGAGCAGCCCAATGTGTGGGATGAGATGTTCCTGGCTGAAGGCATCCGGCCCGAGTATCGGCACTTTGTATCAGCCATTGCCAACTTGGCGGGTCCTGAAATGACCAGGAAGGTAGAGCTAGCCAAAAAGCTTTTTCTCAGCCAGGGCGTAACGTTCACGGTGTACAGCAGCGGCGAGGGGCTAGAGAAGATTTTTCCCTTCGACATCATTCCTCGCATCATCAACCACGCGGAATGGACGCGCATTGAGGCGGGAATTAAGCAACGGCTGAAGGCCTGAATATCTTCCTCAAGGATATCTACCACCAGCAGTTTATTCTAAAAGATGGCATTGTACCTGCCGCGCTGGTGTACTCATGCCCGCAGTTTTTGCGGCAGATGATTAACGTGCACGTACCCCACGACATCTACACCCACATTGCGGGGGTTGATTTAATTCGGGACCACGATGGGGAGTTTTACGTGCTGGAGGACAACTTGCGTACGCCTTCGGGCGTGTCGTACATGCTTGAAAACCGGAGCATCACTTACCGTATTTTTCCTGACCTGCTGCCCAGGAACAATGTGCAGCCCGTGAAAGACTACCCCGACTTACTTTTCCGCAACTTGCTGGCCCTGGGCAGCCGGCAGGCTAGCGAGGCAACCGTCGTGCTACTGTCGCCGGGCATTTACAACTCCGCCTACTTCGAGCACAGCACCCTGGCCCGCCTGATGGGTATTCGGCTGGTGGAAAGCCGCGACCTGATGGTGCACAACCACTTCGTGTACATGAAAACCACCCAGGGGCTCACCCGCGTGGATGTTATCTACCGCCGCGTGGATGACGAATTTATTGACCCTCTTACGTTCCGGCCCGATAGTGCCTTGGGCGTATCGGGGCTGTACTGGGCGTACCGCAAGGGCAACGTAGCCATTGTGAATGCCATGGGCAACGGCGTGGCCGACGACAAAGCAGTGTACAGCTACGTGCCCGACATGATCCGGTACTACCTCAACGAGGAGCCTATTCTTAAGAACGTGCCCACCTACCAACTCGCCGACGCGGACAAGCGCCAACTGGTGTTCGACAACATGGACCGCATGGTGGTGAAGCGTACCAATGAGTCAGGCGGGTACGGGATGCTGATTGGCAGCAGCGCCACGGAGCAGGAAATGAACGAGTTCAAGGCCGCCATCTTACAAGACCCGCGCAGCTTTATTGCCCAGCCCATTATCAGCCTTTCCTCTACCCCCTGTTACATCGACGGGGTGCTCCAACCCCGCCGCGTTGACCTGCGTCCCTTTGCTCTGTACGGCCCTTCCGGCATCGACATTGTACCCGGCGGCCTCACGCGGGTAGCTCTGCGGGAAGGCTCCTTGGTTGTAAACTCTTCCCAAGGCGGAGGCAGCAAAGACACGTGGGTGCTAGGGCCGGAAGCAAGCTAAAGCAAGTCGCTTTCCCCTGCCAGACTAGCTGCTGCGTACCGGCGGGTACGCGCCACAATCCCCCTTTCACTATTTGATTTTCCCTTTATGCTGAGTCGCGTTGCTGACACTATTTATTGGCTGGCTCGTTACATGGAGCGCACGCAAGCCATGTTGCAGGTGATTCGCACGAGCTACATTTTCTCCCAGGAAGAACCCCACTACCGGGGCTGGGAGCCACTGCTACACACCTTCGGCGACCTTACCCCGGAGGAAATCCGCACCGCGCTTCAGGACACCAGCCGCGTGCTTACCCATCTGGTTTTCGATAAGGCCAACGGCGTGTCAGCCTACAATAACATTATGCAGGCCCGCGAAAATGCTCGGGCTGTGCAGGACCACATTACTAAGGAAGTGTGGCAGAGCCTAAACGAGTACTACCACACTATTCGCCAGGCCGAGCTAGTGCAGCAAGCCACCTCCGAAGACCCTGTTTCGGGCCTGGATGTGCTGGTGAAGCAAGGAATGCTGTTTGCGGGCACTGTGCAGCACACTATGCCGCGCGATGAAGGCTACGTGTTTTTGAGCCTGGGTAAGTTTTTGGAGCGGGCTCTGCAAACCACTGATGTGCTGCGCCTCAACCTTAGTCACTTCGTAGTAGAGCACCACTACCCAATGGGCGCGCCGGAGTTGCGCCACGTGCTGTACGGCCTGTACGGACACGAGCTGTACGCCAAAACCTACAAGGGCGTTCTTACCCCAACTAATGCCCTGCAAATGATTGTGTACGAGACCGACTTTCCGCACTCGCTGGCGTACAGCCTGCGCCAGCTAATGCGCCACTGCGAACGGCTGAAGGACAAAAGCCCGCCCGAAAGCTACAGCAAGGTGCACTTTCTCATTGGCAAGGCGAAGAACAGCGTGGCGTACAGTACCCTGAACACGGATGACAGCGCCCAACTCGACCAGTTTTTGCGCCAAACGCGGGCCGAGCTGCTCGATATTTCGGCGGCACTGAATACCTACTATTTCGGCCACAGCTAACGCTAACAGCTATGCCTTCCTACACCATCAAGCATCTTACGCGCTACACCTACGCTGCCCCGGTTATCGACTGCGCCAACCAGCTCATGATTTACCCGCTGGAAGATGAGCGCCTAGAAGTGAAGCGCCACGAAGTAGTGGTATCATCCGATCCGGAGCTGGCATTTTTCACTGACTACTTTGGCAACAAGATTGGGGTATTTACCATCATTAAGCCTCACAATGAGCTACTGATTGAATCGAACCTGGAAGTTATTACCTCCCCCATTCAATTTCCCATGGACGAGGAAGCGGCCGAGCAGCAGTGGCACCACCTGGCTTCCTTGCACCAGGATGCGGCTTTCATCGACTTTCTGACGCCCGACCCTTCCCCACTTCAGCAGGAGATTTATGAAGTATTGCAGAGCGTAACCGACCAGCATGAGAAGCCACTGAAAAACGCCCTGGTGCTGTCGGAGTACGTGTACGACCATTTCCAGTACGAGCAAGGCGTGACCAACGTGGAAACTCCCACGGAGGAAATCTGGCGGCTACGAGCTGGTGTGTGCCAGGATTTTGCCCACATGCTGCTGTATATGCTACGCCTCACGGGCATTCCGGCCCGCTACGTGAGCGGCTACGTGTGCCCCAAGCAGGAAGGCATGCGGGGTACGGGCGCTACTCATGCGTGGGTTGAAGCCTACATTCCATTCTATGGTTGGCTAGGCCTAGACCCCACCAATAACTGCATTGTGAACGACGGCCATGTACGCATGGCCCTGGGCCGCCACTTTTCTGACTGCACTCCTATCAAAGGCACGTACAAAGGTACCGGCGCTCATACCCTCACCGTATCGGTGCACATTGAAAACGGAGAAGCCGACACCCAGGAGCCTCTCTTTGAAGAGCCCGTGTATGTGCAGGAAGCCAAGGTGCCTATTGTGCCCGTGAACTCCTATCGCAAGTACGTGACCTGGGAACAGCAACAGCAACAACAGCAGCAGTAAGAGCGACGGTAAACGTAAGTTTGGGGCGAAATGCAGTCTACCCTCTATGGCTTTGCCCCAGGGGTAGGCTACCTCACACGCTCTTCTACTTTACCTCATGACGACCACAATACCTTACACCCAGCTTTTTGCCTTCGCCGAATCGGTTTTCCGTGGCATGGGCTGCCCGGAGGAAGATGCTACCCTAGCCACTGAAACTTTACTTTCCGCTGACCTGCGTGGCATTGACTCCCACGGGGTAGCACGCCTTATCGGGTATGTGCGCCTGTGGGAAGCGGGCCGCATCAACGCTACGCCCCGGGTAGGCGTCACGTACGAAACGCCTAGCACGGCTGTGGTAGATGGCGATGGTGGACTAGGCTTAGTAGTAGGCCCTAAGGCCATGCAGGTAGCCATGGAAAAGGCGCGACAGGTAGGCACGGGCTGGGTGTCGGTGAAGAACTCCAACCATTTCGGCATTGCTGGCTACCATGCCATGAAGGCATTGGCCCACGACATGATTGGCATCGCCATGACGAATGCTTCGCCGCTGGTGGCGCCTACGTATTCCTTAGAGCGCCTGCTGGGTACCAACCCCATTGCCGTGGCCGTTCCCGCTGGCAACCAGCCTGATTTCGTGCTCGACATGGCAACGACTACTGCGGCAAATGGCAAGCTCGAAATAGCCCAGCGGAAGAACATCCCTATTCCCGAAGGATGGGCCCAAACAGCCGAAGGCCTGGGATCCACGGACCCCAACGCCGTGAAGAACGGTGGGGCTTTGCTGCCCCTGGGCGGTGCTACGGGCTCCCACAAGGGCTATGGCCTGGGAGCAGTAGTGGACATCTTCTCGGCGGTGCTGAGCGGTGCTAACTACGGTCCCTGGGTGCCGCCCTTCGTGGCCTTCTTGCAGCCTTCCGAGAACCCTGTTGGACAGGGATTAGGCCACTTCTTCGGGGCCATGCGCGTAGATGCCTTCCGGCCCGCTACCGAGTTCAAGGCCCATATGGATAACTGGATTACTACCTTCCGGGAAGCACGTGCCACGGAAGGTCAGCACGTCCTTATTCCGGGCGACCCAGAGCGCGAAACGTCCGTAGTTCGGCTCCTCGAAGGCATTCCGCTCCTCGAACCCGTGCTACAAGATCTGGAATCAGTGGGCGCTAAGTTTGGCATGAAGCTCTAAGACGCCTCAGCAGAATAAGCTCCCACTTATTCTGCTGTAGCACAGCCTAGCATAGCAAAACGCCATCCTAAGTATAGCGCGAATGTGCAGCTATACCTGGGATGGCGTTTTGCTATGCTAGTGGCTAGTGACGTTTCATTGTCACTGGAACAGCAACTAATGGAGGGGGTTAGCTATTGCTACCGATGAGGGTATTCATAGCCACGTCCTGGTTAAGATACTTAGAAGAGTAAGTAGCATCGGGGCCGTTGAGGAACAGGCAAGTATTACCGCCTACGGTTTCAATGATGGCGTCTTTCTGGTCCATGGGTAGAGCAGGGCAACCCAGGCTACGACCCAAACGGCCGTACTGACGAATAAAGTCCTCGCTCACGTAGTCGGCGCCGTGCATTACTACTGAACGCATCTGGGCGTTGGTGTTATACCCTTCGTCTAGGCCCGCGAGCTTCAACGAACGTCCGTGCTTGCCTACATACTCACCTTGAGTAACATAAAAACCCAAGCTGCTCATGTTCGACTCATTCTCGTTGGAGAAGTTGGTCGCCATGTTTTCGCCCGAGTTGTGGCCGTGCGCTACTAGCGTGTGGAACTTCACTTGCTTAGCGGCAATATCGAGTACCCACAAGCGCTTTTCAGTGGAAGGCAGACTAAAGTCAACTACCGTCAGCAGTTGTTTTTCGCCTAGCTTCCCAGCCTGCTCTAGGTTAAGATAGCCAGTCATGGCCTTTTCGAACACCTCGTAGCGCAGTCCCTGCTGCTCTACCTGCAAGTCGCGGTAGAGGTCATGCATACGCTGATCGAACTGTGCGATCGGGGTAACGGGAGCCGATGGCATCCGAACCTCGGACCCAGGAGTAGCGGCCCGCGACTTTGTCACGGGTGATGCCAGCGGAGTAGCCAAGAACAACGAGGCCACGAACGGTAACATCCGGCGCAGGGCCCGACGGGCGCGGCGCTTCAAGCGCTGACGACGAACGACACTCTGATTTTCCATCGACTTGGGGTGTTTTTCGGTGGTTGGCGGCTTTCTGCACGCAGAAAGCCTATGGTGTTGAGTATCCTATACGCACGCATCCAAACAACAGATGCGCCCACAGGCAACGATTACTCAGCCTATAGAACATAGCTACCACTTAATAAATTCCCGGGGCTGCTTGCCCGGGATGGCAGCAAACCTACCGACGGAAATATAAAACGTGCGAAAGCAGCAGCCCTTGCCCTTTTACCTTCTATTTTAGCTGCATCCGTTCTGTGCCGAAGCTTCCTTTCGGCCTTGTCTCCGCTCTGTCTACCTTTCTTTTTCACCCCCAGTTTTCCCAATTCCCACATGCACATTTCTACAAATTGGCTGCGCAAGCTAACGCTTGCTGCGGCAGCTTTGCTTGTACTGGGCGGCCAGCCCGCACAAGCGCAAAAGGTTGTTCTCCAAGGATATTGGTGGGACTACTGGAATTCAAATTACCCCAATGGCTGGGCCAATTATATTGCCCTACTGGCTCCGCGCCTGAAAGCCATGGGCATTGACGCGGTATGGCTACCGCCGAGCATCAAGAATGGCAACCAAGGCAACGGCTATTCGCCCTTCGACAACTACGACCTGGGCGATAAATACCAGAAGGGCTTCCTGGCCACGCGCCTAGGCACCAAGGATGAACTACTACGCGCCGTGGCCGTGCTGCACGCCAATGGCATTGAGGTGGTGCAGGACATTGTGCTGAACCATAACGATGGGGCCGGCTCTCAGTCGGGGGCGGGCGGCCAAGACCCGGCGGCGTGGGAGGACGGCTCCACCAGCCGCTACAAAAACTTCCGCTATGTGAGCTACAGCAGGCCGGCTACTGCGGAGGATGCCCCCAACTACTTAGCTCGCAACGGCCGCTTTGCCAAGAATTGGCAGAACTTCAACCCCAACCCCGGCAACAACTCCACTTCCGGCGACTGGAATGCTGTATTTTTCGGACCCGATGTGAGCTACTATAATGGCTCCTACGGCCAAAGCTCCAACGCTACCTTCAACCCTACCCAAGGCGCCGACTACATGCGCAATGGCGTGCGCGACTGGCTGGTGTGGTACAAGAAGCAGGAAGGCTTCGACGGCGTACGCATGGATGCCGTAAAGCATTTCCCAGATTTTGCCTCAGAGGATTTCCTGTACAATTTGCAAAGCAACGCGGGCTGGGCCTCTGGCGGCGCTACCATGTATGCCGTAGGCGAGTGGGTTGGCTCTGGCGGCCAGATGGACGGATGGGTGGCCAACGTGCAGAACCGCGCCGGCACCTTCGATTTCTCCCTGCGCAATGGCCTTTACAACATCATTAGCGGGGGCGGCAACTTCGACCTGGGCTCCTTGCCCGGCTACCAGCAGGGCGCGCGGGTGATGCAAATCAATGGGCAGTATGTGCATCGCACAGTGCCCTTCGTGAATAACCACGATACCTTCCGCCCTACTACCGATGCCAACGGCAACTATACCGGCTGGAATACCGGCTCGGAGCTAGCACCCCACATCGACCCGTTCGACCCGCGGTTGTCGGCGGCGTATGCGGCCGCACTGGCGGTAGATGGGTCTCCGCAAATTTTCTTTGAAGACCTCTTTAACGTAGGCAGCACCAGCAAACGGTATTCGCACCAGCCCACCAGCACTACCGACCTACCCGTACGGGATGATCTGAATAACCTAATCTGGTGCCACCAAAACCTACGCTTTAAGGACGGTGCTTATAAGGTACGCTACCAAGCTGTCGACCACCTAGTGATTGAGCGCAGCACCAAGGCCATCATTGGCATCAACGACAATTTCTCGGCTTGGCAGAACAACACGGTTTCCTGCGACTTTCCGGCGGGCACCGTGCTGAAAGACTATTCGGGAGCCAACGGCACGGCCACCGTGACGGTGAGCAGCGCACAAACTGTAACAATTAATACCCCACCGTGCAACGGCACAGCTGCCGGAGGGCGCCGGGGCTACTCGGTGTGGGCACCTACGGGCACCGGCACTAACTACACCCGCCCGGCCCTGGCTACTACCCAAGAGTGGGAACTAGCCGATGACTTGGGTGATTCGCACGCTTCATCGTTGAAGCAGGGCGGGCAACTGCCAGCTTCCTCCACAGCCTACCGCACGGCAGGCCGCATTTACGTAGCTTCTGGCAAAGCAGTGACCTACAACCTCTTTCCGACGGATGCTACCCGCAGCTTGGCTGTAGAACTGGTGAATGCCAGCGGCACCGTGCTCAGCAGCAAAACCGGCACTGGCACGCTCACTGCTACCTATACTCCCACAGCCACCGGTTGGATTACGCTTCGCGCCAAAAACGCTGTAGCAACCAACCCTGCACAGCGCGCTTTCATTAAAGCCACGTACACCGCACCTGACGTGCTGAGCACGACGGCCCTGCGCGAAAGCACCGTTACGGCCACCCGACAAGCCGAGGTAACGGGCACCGACCTCACCGTGTATCCGAACCCCACCAGCGCCGACCGCATTGATGTAGTGCTCCAGTCACCGCGGGATGTAACGGCCACATTGTGCCTGCTAGACCTCACGGGTCGCCGGGTGCATGAGCAGCGCGTGCGCCTCTATCCCGGCTCTACCGAGCAACGCCTAACTATCGGCAGGCCCCTACCGGCGGGCGTATACCAACTGCATGTACCCGAGCTGGGCCTGAGCCGTAAGGTAGTAGTAAAATAAACCTAGCTCGTTTTGCAGCTTATAGAAAAGCCCCGCTGAAATATTTCAGC